>JAWOGX010000210.1:0-11521 GCA_046496455.1 Bacteroidales bacterium
CTTCAGGGTAGCATCCATCTCAAAATCGGTAACGGCCGTTGCGGTCATGATGCTCTATGAACAACAGCTACTCGACATCCATGAAGATATTTCAGTATATCTCGGGTATCTTGTCAGAAACCCCAATTACCCGACTGTTCCATTGACTGTTAAGATGTTGATGTCGCACCAGAGTTCCATTCTTGACGGCAATGGTTACAATCAGTTTCTGCAGGCTACCTTGCAGGCCCCGCCTGTTCCGGATATCTCCGGACTTATTACCTCATCAGGCACCTATTTTACATCAGATTGCTGGCGCAGCACAGAACCCCCCGGCACTTATTTTTCCTATGCAAACATCAATTACGGGATCCTGGGAACCGTTATCGAGAAGGTGAGCGGACAACGGTTTGATCAGTATGTCAGGCAAAATATCCTGATCCCGCTGGGAATCGAAGGGAGTTTTAACATCCACGACCTTCCGGACCCGGACAGGATCGCGGCACTATACCGGAAAACATCAGGCAACTGGTTGCCACAAGCTGACCATTATGCAGGAACCCTACCGGCCCCCATGAACCTTGCAGGATACACCCCAGGCACAAACGGGATGCTGTTTGCTCCTCAGGGCGGGCTTCGGATTACAGCCCCGGAGCTCTCTAAAATCATGAGGCTGCTGTCAAACAGGGGTGTCGTCGACAGCATCCGTTTGATACAGGACACAACGGCAGAGCTGATGCGCTTCAGGCATTACTGTTACACTTGTGGTAACGATGGCAATAACATGGGTGGGTTTTTCCGCGGTTACGGCCTGGGGTTGCACCTTACTACCAATTATCCCGGTGAGGATATCGTGTTTCCGGGCATCGAAATGATCGGGCACCCGGGTGAGGCCTACGGTTTACTCAGCGATATGTATTTTGATATCAAGGGGATTTATGAGGTGATTTTCATTACCAACGGTGTTGGCACCGGATTTCCATATGGCACCCAATCAGTGTTTTACCGCTGCGAAGAGGATGTTTTCAGCCTGATATACAACTCATTCATTCAAAACCAATCCGTTGAAGAAACCGGCAACCAGTTCGAAATTCCTGTTTTCGAGATCTGGCCCAACCCATCATCCGGAGAAGAGATTAAAATTGTTACCGGAGAAAATTTCCCGCTCCCCGGAAAAATGGAGATCAGAAACAATCTTGGACTTCTGCTGGTAAAAGGCATAATCACAAAAAGAGAGGAGGCTATCCCATTGAACAGCCTCCCCCCGGGAATCTATCACGTCAGCGTGTTGTCAGCAAACAATCAATCTGCAACCAAAACACTCATCATCAACCACTGACCTGTCTGCAATCTTTAGCTACACTCTTTTGCCAAGCTTTGAAACGAAACTGATCGTGGGGATCACAAAAGTCTTCCACTGCCACGGTTGATCAACATTCCAGTACATCGGGTCATATTTGGATGGAATCTTGTCCTGCATCCTGACCACATACGTGAGCCCGAACTGAAATGCGTTCACGTTCCTGTTTTTGTTGATAAACCTGAAGCCGGACATCCCGGCAATGTAGTTCGTTTTCAGCTCAAAATTCTCGGTGAAGAGCCTTGGCCCGTCCCACCAACCCCACTCGTTCTTGGGGACACCGTAATAATCTGCGCTGATATTTGAATTGAGGTTTACATAATAGTTTTCGGTCACAAAATAGATGTAATCTGAGATCCTGGCCATGGCTCCAACATTGATCACCGGCTCACTGTATTTTTCAGCCGACTCGCCGGCCTGCGCATAAAGATGCCCGAGACCCAGCGTAACATTGGAAAACTGATTCCCATAAGTATAGGTTCCGTATCCAAGGTTTCCGAAGAAATCAACGCCCCAGGTACCCACCATCATCATTGTTCCGATGGAAAAGGCATGTTTATCATTTGCTGCAAACGAGTACTTGGGGGTGATGTAAAAAGGCATCAGTGCAACAGTGGTTCCCATTCCAACCGAAAAGTGGTCGGTAATGCCATACTGCAGGTCATGGGTCATGAAATACAAAGTGCTGTAATACAGCTCACCCCTTTTCAGGTTGTAGGAAGTAGGTGAAAAGAAATACCTTGTGTTGTGATGGTTAAACGGGATGGTAAAGGTACCGTCATTAAACCGCACATCTTTCGGCTGCTCAGCATTGCCAATCTGGGGTTTTTCAACAATCTCCACAATAGCAAAAGAAATCATAGTCACTTTCTCTTCTTCACTCAGGCCGAAGAATTTACTCATCCACGATTTCGATCCCCGCACATTCCGGTTGCAATCGTAAATATTTAGCGTGGCCTGATTTAGCGTCTGGGTCAGTTCAGCATACAGGTATTCGCACCGTTTTTTGTAATCAAGCGACATCACCACCTCGATGTCATTTTCAGCCAGTTTGGCCAACAGCAGGGTCTCGCCCGCAGATGAGATGATGTCCTGCTGATCATCCCAGAGCATGAGTGTCTGGGCGGTGGTAGATACAGAAAACGCAAAAACAAGGGTGACCGCTACAATCAGTGAACGGACGATTGATTTCATAGTAATTGATTTTGGTGGGTAATCTTTATCGGCATGAGGTCTATTTCAGAACAAAGATATTAATAAAAGGTTCGGAATACCTACGAAGATATCTTATGGTTAACAATATCCAGTATTGCCTGCTCCTGTCCTATGGCCTCTTCCACAATACGCTTACCTTCAGCAAGAACCGCGTTCAGGAATTGTTGGTCTTCAAAACCTGCGGCATTGATCTTCACATTGAGCCAGGCCCCGAGCACACCGGCCCTGGCGCACAGTGCACCAACACCTGCATCGGAAACAGAATTGGGGTTGCCGGTTTCTGCCATCGCGCGGATGATTTCAAAGCTTTCAAAGCATAGCTTCATCACCCTGAATGGCACCTCAATGGCGTATCGGGTAGCGTCAGCAATCGCCTGCTTCCTGCTTGCCTTCTCTTCGTCACTCCCTTTGGAAAGACCGAACGCGTCCATAATTCTGTTGAAAGCACGCGTATCCTCATCTACCAGGAACAACAACTCATCCTTGATTTGCTGCCCTTTCTCAGCCCATTTGCTGAACTCTTCCCAGCGGTCGTCCCAGCCACGTTTGTGTGATGAGAGGTTGGCAACCATGGTAGCCAGGGAAATCCCCAATGCGCCGGCATAGGCCGAGATGGATCCACCGCCTGGTGCCGGCGATTCACTGGCGGTCTCGTTCGCAAATTCCCTCAGGTTCATCCCAGCCAATTTTGCTGCAGATGCCTGGTCTTCGATCAGGTATTCAATGATTTTTTCCCTGGGATTGAAGGGTTTGAGTTCACTCAACCCCATGCTTAAGATGGCAATTTTGATCAGCTCCTCATCTGAAACACCCAGTGAACGCTGCTGCTTTGTCAGAAAATACTTCCCTGCATCAATCATGGCCTTTTTGGGAATGAGCCCGACCAGTTCCGATCCTGTCACCCTGATCCCCCGCTGTTCCGCTTTTCTGCACACCTCATCAAAGGCCACATGCACAGGGGTAATACTGATGTTGGTGAGGTTCATGGAAATCTGTGCAACGCCATATTCTTCAATAAACCAACCAATTGCCTTGACAGATTTCAAGGTTCCGGGAATATGTACCGGTTCACCTTTCTCATCTTTCACGATCTTTCCGGTGATGGGATCCCCTTCACGCATCACACGTCCACGCTCACGCACATCGAAAGCGATGGAATTGGCACGGCGTGTTGAGGTGGTGTTCAGGTTGATGTTGAAGGCGACAAGAAAATCCCTCGCACCCACATTGGTAGCCCCGGTGCGTGGGTTGAAGAGCGCTGGCCCGAAATCCGGTTTCCAATGGGGATCCTGCAGTTTGGCAGCCAACCCCTCATACTCACCGGACCTGATATTGGCCAGGTTTTTCCGCGCAGGGGTAAATGCTGCGCTTTCATAGCAATACACCGGGAAATTCAGCTCTTCGCCAAGCCGCTTTGCCAACTGCCGGGCATACTCAACGGTCTCTTCCATGGTAATATTGGCTACAGGCACCAACGGGCATACATCCGTAGCACCCATCCTGGGATGCTCCCCGGTGTGTTTGCTCATGTCGATCAGCTCGCCGGCTTTCTTCACGGCCCTGAAAGCTGCTTCCATGACTGGATCAGGCTCACCGACAAAGGTGACCACCGTGCGGTTCGTGGCTGCACCCGGATCCACATCCAGAAGTTTTACCCCTTCCACACCCTCAATCTGATCCGTGATCTGTTTGATAACGGCCATGTCGCGGCCTTCACTGAAATTAGGTACGCATTCGATTATCTGCTTCATATTAAACCCCCGTGATGTAATTAGAAATTAGTAATTAGAAATTAGTAATTTATGTTTGATTTCGTATTTTTATTTGACAGTTTCATTTTTGCTTGAAGGATTCGGGGTTGCTTTCATAGTTTTTATGATACTGGCAGACAATTTCACTAGTTCCTCACAATCTTTTATAAGTGAATCTGCAATTTTTGCATCCAATATCTCAAAATCTTTAATTAATCGCAGCCAATAATGAGTCTCTCTTGACTCTTTATGCGCAATATTGATTTTCTGATAAAAATCCTTTCTGCTTTGTCCACCTATGGCCTCCTCGGTATTGGCCCCTATTGATGTGCCGCTCCGTAGAAGCTGTGAGGCTATCTCATATTCATGCTGGCTCTTCAGCAGGCGGCATGTTTTGATGATTCGTAAAGCAAACCGGTATGATTTATCTCGTATCAGATTCTCCTTCATAAACTAATCTAAAATTATCATATTCAAACACATGTAAAAATTACTAATTACTAATTACTAATTACTAATTACTAATTACTAATTATTTACCCTCCCCACAAACCAGCGTCGTCTCCACTTTATTGTCCCCAAACGCATAGGGCATATACTCGATATTGGGGACGGGTTTGGTGATGATCAGGTTCGCTTTTTTACCGATGGTTACGGATCCGAGTTCACTGGCCACACCCATGGCATAGGCGCCGTTTAAGGTGATGGCGTTGAATGCCTCTTCCGGGGTAAGCCTGAGTTTGATGCACCCCATGGACCAGATCAGCTGCATATTGCCGGATGGTGAAGACCCCGGGTTAAAGTCACTGGCCATGGCCAGCGGAAGCCCCTGTTCGAGCATTTTCCGGGCAGGAGGATCAATCATTCCGAGGAAGAATGCTGCGCCCGGCAGGAGTGTAGGCATCGTGCCACTGTTCTTCAGGGCTTCGATTTCGGCATCACCGGTAAATTCGAGGTGGTCAACGCTGAGGGCGCCATGCCGCACCCCGGCCTGGATACCTCCTGAAAAATCCAGTTCATTGGCGTGGATCTTCGGGATCAGCCTGTATTGTTTGGCGGCTTCCAGAATCCTTTCGGTCTCATCGACACTAAAGAAGCCCTTATCACAAAAGACATCCACATAATCGGCAAGCTTCTCCTCAGCCACAGCCGGAAGCATTTCATTCACGATCAGGTCAACATATCCTTTATGGTTCTCACGGTATTCCATCGGGAAAGCATGGGCCCCTAAAAAGGTTGCCCTGATGGTGATCGGGCTCATCTCGCGGAGCTTTTTGATCACCCGGAGCATCTTGAGCTCGGTTTCAGTGGTTAGGCCGTAACCGCTCTTGATTTCCACGGCACCTGTACCGTAGGAACGGATCAGGTCAAGCCTTTTGAGTGATTTTACCAATAGCTCCTCCTCGCTCACTTCAGCCATCTTCCGCGCAGAGTTCAGAATCCCTCCTCCCCTCCTGGCAATCTCCTCATAACTCAGCCCCCTGATCTTGTCCACATACTCAATCTCCCGGGTACCGGGAAAAACCATATGGGTATGGGAATCGCAGAATGCAGGCATCACCAGCCTTCCGGAGGCATCCATCATTTCGGCCCCTTCCGGAATCGCCGGCAGGGTGTCCATGGTGCCATATCCGGTGATCAATCCCTCTTCAGTCATAAGCCAGGCACCAGCAATCCTTCCCACTTCAGCCATCTCCCGTCCTGATTTCATGACCGATCCATCCTCCACAATGCCAAGCAATTCCTTGATATTCTTTATGATCAGTTTTGCCATGATCCGTCAGCTTTGGTTTTCCGCACGAAAGTAAGGAAAACCCCCGAAACAGCCATAGTCTCCATGTCGTAACAGTACACCCTAAATCGTTTTTTTCACAATTGAATACAGAAATTATATCTATTTTTGTCAATATCAAACACCTCAGAGATTCTATGACCATCAAAAAGAAGATACATAAATTGAGTTTAAAGGCAGGATTGATGCTGCTTTTCCTCTCTTTTGGCCTTTCATTGAATGCGGCGCTCGTGAACCCTTCCACAGCCGCCAATGTTGCCAGGAATTTTCTCCGGGAACTTTCCGCCAGTGGGAAAAGCACACCCGACACCGAAACAGTTTTGCTGTATGATATCATCCAGGGTGAAGGACAAGCTGCGCTCTATATTTTCAATATTGACGCTCAGGGATTTATGCTCATTGCAGCTGAGGATGAGGTATATCCGGTGCTAGGTTGGTCATTGAATGGTACCTTCAACAATGAAGATATTCCGCCAGCCCTGACGGAATGGCTTGACAGTTACCGGAACCAGATCGTTTACCTCCGCAGTGAAGGGCTCGTTGGCGACGAAGAGGTGAGACGAGCCTGGGAACATTATGCCATGGATCCTTTCCGCTTTGCCCCGGACATCCCCGAAACCAACGGAGTGGAGCCACTATTGCAATCCACCTGGGGCCAGGGCAACTTTTACAATACTTTCTGTCCGCCGGATGCAATGGGACCCAACGGGAAAGCTCTGGTAGGATGTGTTGCCGTTGCCATGGGGCAAGTGCTTTACTATTACAGATACCCCGCAGCCGGAACCAGCTCTTCCGCATACACCCACAGCACCTATGGCTACCTTTCAGCCGATTACGGCAACACCACCTACCGCTGGAACGAAATGGGACGCACCGCCACTGGGAAAAGCCACCTTGCTACGGCTGAATTGCTCTACCACATGGGGGTCTCCGTGCAGATGAACTATGGCCCTTCTGCATCCGGGGCCTATAGCCATACTGCTGCACAATCCCTCAAAAACTACTTCGGATACGATCAGACCCTGAATCTGGTCTACAAATATGACTATTCAGACAACAGCTGGGCTTCATTGATGAAAAGCAACCTGGATGCGGGCCATCCAATGTATTATCACGGATATGGTTCTGGTGGGCATGCTTTCAATGTGGATGGCTATCAGAACAACACCCACTTTCATTTCAACTGGGGATGGGGTGGTACTTATGACGGTTACTTCTATCTGTCCAATCTGAACCCGGGTGGACAGACATTCACGAGCGGGCAGGGCGCCATCATCAATTTCAAGCCACCTGCCTCAGCCTACCCCTCCTTCTGCAACAACACCGAAACCGTGACAGGAATGGCAGGCACCATCGAAGATGGCAGCGGACCCATCGCTGATTATCAGAATATGTCCAACTGCACCTGGCTTGTACAGCCCACAGGCCTGATCAGCCACATTGAATTCAATTTCAGGAAATTTTCCACAGAACCGGGACAGGACATCCTGTACATTTACGACGGGGATGACGACACCGCACCCCTGCTCGCCGCGATCTCCGGCGATTCCCTTTACCCTGCCGTGGTCACCTCCGGAGATGCTGCCTTCCTCAGGTTTGTCACCAACGGAAGCGGTACCGCACCCGGATGGCTGATCGCCTATGAAGCTTTCAACCCGGTGTTCTGCACCAATTTCACAATGTTTACCAGCCCCACCGGAATATTTGACGATGGCAGCACAGTCAACCACCCCTACAACGACAACACGAACTGCAAATACATGATCCAGCCTACCGGCAATAATTTGATCAACCTCTCTTTCAACTATTTTTCCCTTGAAGACGGTAAAGACTTCCTCAGGATTTATGACCCCACCACAATTCCGACAACATTGCTTGCCACCTTCACCGGCAATGCCACCCCTCCCGATGTCATTGCCACAAACGGGCAGATGATGCTGATTTTTTACAGCGATAACAGCAATAATGACCTGGGATGGGAGGTCTCCTACACCTCTTCTATCGGAATTGATGAACCGATAATACACCCATTCTCCCTCTATCCGAATCCGGCTGCCACTTCACTGACTATTGACTTCCCCGAATCATTCACTGCTGATGTATTGATGATTTTCGACGTCAACGGTAAAGTGGTACTTTCAAGATCGCTACCCGGAAGTCCGACCTTGCCGTTCGTTCTGGATATTTCGGATCTGCCGGAAGGCGTTTACCTGGTCAGGGCAGGAGGTTTTTCACGCAAAATGATCGTCAGGAGGTAGCATCATGGCAGGCAACACCATTGGCAGGATGTTCAGGGTGACGACCTACGGGGAGTCACACGGCGTTGCTGCCGGTGGTATCATCGATGGATGTCCGGCAGGATTGAAGATCGATATGGAGAAGATTCGCTACGATTTATCGCGCCGCAGTGCCTCCGGTGACACATTCAGCACCTCAAGAATTGAAGAGGATGATGCACGGTTCCTGTCGGGAATGTTTGAAGGGATAACCACAGGGGCGCCGATAGCCTTTATTGTGATGAACAAAAACCATGATTCATCTGAATACAAGGGGTTGAAAAATCTCTATCGACCCGGGCATGGCGATTATTCCTGGCACATGAAATACGGCCATTACGATTACCGTGGAGGAGGCCGCTATTCGGCACGGGAGACCGTTGCGCGTGTAGTGGCAGGATCCATTGCCAGGCAGTTTCTGACGCACAGCGGTATTGCCATCAACGGATGGGTGAGCGCTATAGGGCAACAAACCTTGCCAGGTTACGGCCCTTTTACCGCTGAGCAGATCGAAGCCTCACCGGTCCGGTGTCCCGATGCCAATCTCACCCAAAACATGCTGATTGAGATCGACGAAGCCGTTGCCGAAGGTGACACCCTGGGTGGAATAGTCTCCGCAACCATCACTGGTGTGAAACCGGGGCTCGGGGAGCCAGTCTTTGACAAGATAGAAGCGGAGCTGGCCAAGGCGATGCTGAGCATCCCTTCGGTGAAAGCTTTCGAGATGGGGGAAGGATTCAGGGCAACTACGATGAAAGGGAGCGAGCACAACGACACCTTTACCTTCGGTGAAGACCAGAAAATCACCACCCTGACCAACCACGCCGGCGGTACGCTCGGTGGAATCTCTTCCGGAACACCGATCAGCTTCAGGGTTGGGTTCAAGCCAGTCTCCTCGATCAGGAAAGCACAGCCAACCGTCACGCACAGAGGGGATAAGGGAGAAGTGAACCTTGCTGCCGGAAGACACGATGTATGCGTGGTGCCCAGGGCGGTTCCGATTGTGGAAGCCATGGCCGCAATCGTGATGGCAGACCTGCTGCTTAGGAACCGCTGCTCCAAAAGATGAGGCCCTCTGCTATGCGCAACAAATCCGGCATTCCTGCGTTCAAGAGAGGGCTTTTTGCCCAAATCCTGTTTTTGCGTATGATCAGAAAGATACACCTACTCTTTGTTTTCTGCCTTGTATTCCCCCTGATCCTTGCTGGCCAGGACAATCCCTGCAAAGGCACCTCCAACCGGAAAGCCAAAAAGAGCTACGACAGTGCAATGGATGCGCTGCGTGAACGTCGTTCCCCTATTGCTGTCAATCACCTGCTTAAAGCCCTGGAACAGGATGAGGAATATGCTGATGCAATCTGGCGCCTCGGACAATTGTACTTTAACCAGATGCGTGGTAAAGAGTCGGAATACTACCTGAAACAACTCATTGCATTATGTCCTGATTATAATGCAGAAGCTTACTTCCTTCTCGCCAGAATTGCCTATGGAAGGGAAGATTACAACACGGCCGTGCCATACCTTGAACAGTTTCTCAGCAATGTGGATAGAATCCGCAGCGACAGGGACTATGACAATGCGGTCATCATGCTCGAGCAGGCAACATTTCTTCGCGAGATCATGGGACAGCACAGACCATTCAACCCTTATAAAGTCAAGGAAATTTCGACTGATGATGATGAGTACCTTGCCATCATTTCCCCTGATGGTGAACTGGCCTTTTTCACCCGCCGCACCAAAGCCCAACCGGGAATGGGTTCCATTTCCTGGACAGAAAAGTATACTGAACAGTTCATGATGGCGATCAGCAGCGATGGCCATTTTGACCGCGGGGAAGTGATGCCCCCCCCTTTCAACATGACCGGCAACGAAGGGGGTGCTACCATCACAGCCAGAAACGATGAACTCTATTTTACCATCTGCAGTAATATCAATATTGATGGAGTGATCTACAACAATTGCGATATCTATTACTCACGGTGTTACTACGATCAGTGGAACCCCCTGGAGAAGCTGGACGTCAACGGCATATCCCTCGATAACACCTGGGATTCACAGCCTTCTGTCAGTTCCGATGGCAAAACCCTCTACTTCGCCTCCGACCGGCCGGGTGGGTATGGGGGAACTGACATCTGGGTGGTAGAAAAGGATGCCAACCGTGAATGGGGAACCCCCAGAAACCTTGGACCCAGAATCAACACCCCCGGCAATGAAAAAACCCCGTTCATTCATACCGACAGTCAAACCTTATACTTTTCATCTTCAGACAGAACAGATCAAAATGACTCTTTGCACTTAGGCCATAAAGGGATCGGTGGATATGATATTTTTTTTACAAGGTTTACCAACGGGGCATGGAGCAAGCCGGCCAACCTCGGATATCCCATCAATTCGGAGGCTGATGACCTGAGTTTCTTTGTCAGCACAGACGGAACCACCGGATACTTTGCATCCAACAAGATCGAGGGGAGCGGCGGTTATGACCTTTACGCCTTTGAACTCTATCAGGAGGCACGACCGAAAAAGGTGCTCTTCATCAAAGGTGAAGTGAAGGATGACAACGACATCCCCATGCCGGATACGAAAATCGAATTAAAAAACACCATCACTGATGAAATCATTGAAGTTGAAGTGGATGCAATCACTGCAAGATATGTTGCCATCGCAGTATTTGAAAATGACTTTGTACTCAATGTGAAGAAACCTGACCATATCTACCAGAGCCGGTTTATTGACAAGGATAGTGCTACCTTCAATGCTCCTGTTGAAATCAATTTTGAAATGGAGAAGGTGGAGACAGGCAAATCATACCAGCTCCACGACATTTATTTTGCCACCAATTCGGCCCTGCTAAGCAGTAAATCGCTGTTCATCCTGAATGAATTTGTTGAATTCCTTTTCGACAACAGCAATATCAGGGTAGACATTCACGGGCACACTGATGATATTGGTGATGACGCATTCAATTTGGAATTGTCAAACCGGAGGGCCCAGGCAGTATATGAGTATCTTATCGGCAAAGGAATCCCTGCGAGAAGATTATCTTACAAAGGGTTTGGGAAAACCAGGCCTGTCGCCGACAACACCACTGAAGAGGGGCGGGCAAAGAACAGGCGTACCGAATTTATGGTATCAGGAAGATAATTTT
>JAWOGX010000267.1:0-5280 GCA_046496455.1 Bacteroidales bacterium
GGCTCTGTTATGTTGGCTATCTCACTTTAACACAAGCACAAACAAGAAGAAACACCTTTGAGGAATCTTGGGGTTGGTAGTCCAGGGATGGGCGTGTCTCGTGCTCGGACCGGGTGAAGAGCCTTCGTGGGCATGACCAGCCGATGTCGGTTGGTTTTCTCCTTGAGGTCCGAGGCTGGGCAAGATACGAAAAGTCGGTCAGCGATTGCACTGAGCAACGTTACGTACTACGGTTCCCAAGCACGCATCCAAGACCGACGTCCTGATGCGGCTCGCGAGGAAAGGACCCGTGCGAGCTCGCGCCCTTAACGAGGCCGACATTCCGCGAGCCTATCTCCTACTTCTCTGCGACCGGGGCGTGCTTGAGCGCGTGGACCGTGGGCTGTGCTGCCTCGTCGAGGTGCTCGCCATCTTTTGAAAGACCGTCCCTAAAGCTCATTGGCAAGCTTTCGCTGCTGCCGACTTCCTCACCACCGAGGTCCTCACCCTCGCTGGCATCATCAGATACCACGTCTTTTTCATCATCAAGATCAGCACTCGCGAGGTCCACATCGCTTGTATCTCATCTCACCCTCATGCCTCTTGGATCCACCAGATTGGGCGCAACCTCCTTGATATAGAAGACGGCTTCCTCAGAAACATCCGTTACCTCATCATCGACCGCGACCCTCTCTACACCAGCGCTTCCAGAGACCTGCCTGCGGAGAGTGGCACAAAACCTGTGCGCCTACCTCCAAGAAGCCCGAACTTATAACAATGCCATCATCCAATCTTGGGATCATTGTGTCCCTGCTCCTTCTCCTTCTTCATCCTCACCTTCTCTCGACCCCACTTCCTGTCTCTCCGAAATCGACATCCTTTCCGACGACCCCATCGTTGCCAAGACAGGCGAAGGACCCATCAGGTGTCATTCTCGTCAAGGTGGGCTCCTTCAATACTTCTATAGAGACCATTACCGTATTGTTGGGTTTGTCGATAAAATAGGAACTCCAGTTGGCGACAAAAAGCTTTCCGCCGGCAATCACCATCTTATCCGATGATTTAAAACCCTCGATGGTGCCTGTGACCATTACCTGCTTCGGGTCAACGACTGCGATTTTTGTGCTTCCCAGCTGGGACACAAACCCTTTATCACCAAAAAAAACAATATGCTTTGGCAGGTCAAGCCCAGAAATGGTTTTCCTGACCCTGAAACTATCCAGTTCAACCACCTCGATGGCATTGGAATTATTCACAACAATCCAGGCATCATTGCCATATTTGGTCATATACACCGGCAAATCTCCGGGGGGGCGGTTGTTTACGCTGAAAAACAGGTTCTGGGTAGCTTCTTTGGTGCTTCTGTCATAGAAGGTAACATCACCATTCCCGGCCATAAATGAACCTTCATTAATCACAAATACACCTTCTGAACCCGAGTACAATGAGGGATTCTTCTGCTCTCCGAAATCTTTGTCACAACTGCTGTTCAGGAACATTAAACTTACCAGGAAGATGAATCCAGCCAGATGCAAGGACCTTTTCATGGATGTCAACAATTTCTCTTTATGCATAATATCTGTTTTAAGGTTTCAGTTTGATATTGATTCCAGCCCTGAAAGACCTGCCTGGCATCGGATACCACGCAATAGCCTGGTAATGCCTGTCAAAAAGGTTGTACAGATTGAAGCTGCCCTGCAGGGTAAAATGCCGCTTTTCGAAGTTTTGGGATAGTATTTTACAGTTGGTGAGTGTGTAAGCCGGCAACCAGGCGGTATTGTCTGTATTGGTGTATTGCTTTCCGGTAAACGTATTTTCGATGGCAACCACAACAAAGGGAGTTTCCGCCATCAGTATGAAAGAAGCCGCAAAGAAGGGTTGGTAAACCAGCTGCTTTGGCACATCTCCCCTCTCTTCCGGTAATCTCGAGGCTGAGGTTACCTGGATACGTGCAAGGCCTTCAAAATGGGTTTGCTGCCAATTGACAGACACCTTCAGGAATGATTCAAGCCCTTTCATCCTCACCTGACCGATATTGACGGCACTCCACAGGGCTGTGCTGTCGGGCAACCACCGGATCTTATCCTCCGTCCGCTGATAATACATGACAATTCTTGGTGTGAACAGAAACGATCCAGCGGCCAATGGCTTTCGTTCATAACCAACCTCGATGGCAGGGCCCTTTTCCGGCATCAGTTCAGGATTTCCCCCCGGAATCCAGTACAGATCATTTAACCCCGGCAACTGCCGGTTTCTCATAAGCATAATTCTGGCGAAATGGGCCCGTGAGTTGCCGAGTTTGTATCCTGCAATGAGAGCAGGCATTCCAGAAAGAGTGAAACCGGACACCACCTCAATTCGTGCCGACAATCCGTAGGTCAGTCGGTTCCCTTTATCCCTGATGATTTCACCATAGGATGCAGCAATATGCCTGAGCAATGCTCCCTGATAGGCATCGGAAATGACCTGCTGCAGCTCATATTCAGCCAGAGAAAGCCATGACCAGCCGTTGATCCTCCCAAAGATCTTTACACCCTGCTGCAGGTTTCGCACCTGATGCATGGCATCGGTTACCGAACGCTCATCCCTGAAATGCATCCGCCCCTCCTGATAGCCCGCATGGACCTCCATCTTTGCCGATTTTCTGATTCCTGAAGATGCGAGGAACATAATCCGCAAATCATCATCCGACTGTGTTTGCACGTATTTCCCTTGTGGCTGAAGAATCGGGTACGGAATTTCCCTATGGTTTTCCTGATACCAGAGGGTAGTTTGATATTTCCACCCTTTATTGCCGCCAAGCAAAAAATGTTGCATGATCCCCCGTTGGTCGTAACCCGCATTGATCCGTTTTTCCACAGGATACGGTGTGCTCCCGGCAAAATTATCCGGATAAGGAAAGTTGTTCTCTGCACACTCCTGGTAAATTGTGGTTTGCGATTGAATGGGCCCGGTTTTGAAAGCCAGTGAGGCGCTTTTGGAAAAGTACCCGAAACTGCCGGCTATCAGGTTCATGGATAGCTCAGGTTTTTCCGGAAATGTTTGGGCTGTGGTCAGATTCACGACGCCTCCGAATGCTCCGGAGGCGTGTTGAAGGGTTCCGGATCCGAAAGCCAGGGTTGCTTCACTTACCAGTTGGACGGGAAGGGTAGCCAGGTCTGTCTGCATCATCATCGGGTTGTTGATTCTGATCCCATTCCAGACCACGACAGTCTGCGATGCAGAGGCACCCCTGAAACCGGCGGATGCAAGTTGCCCGGGTCCGTAATAGCGCATTGTTACCGGTGACGACTGCGAAAGCAGATCCGCCAGTGAGCCGGAACGGGTAAGGAAAAGCTGAACACTGTCTACAGATTGGTTGCTAAAATCCCGGAGTTCGTTGCGCAGGCCTCCCTTTACGAGGAAAAGGTCCAGCATTACCGTATCTGACTGGGCACTGGAACGGCAAGGGAAGAAGAATACCCCGATCAGGATGCTGAGGCCGAAAAACCCGAAACCAATCCGATGTGCCATACTTGCAGGTTTGCAGGGATCGGGATACAAAGAGAGAAGATGGGAGCTGACAGTGCGGCGCCTATCCCCGGCCTTTTACCCGAAAGCCTGAATAGTTTTTGAGACTGGCGGCAGGTCTTCTGACTTACTCCCCATTTTCAGCCTGCCTTCCCACCTTGCTTCTCAGCAGGCAGTGGCATAATAGGCGATGGTTCAGGAGCTTACAGCAGCGGGTACTGTCCGGGATTTTCACCCTGTTCCCTCTTGCCGGTGGAATACACCATCCGGACACCGTCAATCCGGTGCAAAGATAAAACTAAGTTCAATAAAACAAGGGTATTGTTGAAAACTGGGGAAAACTAACGAAGGCGAAGGGTCTGACCAATCTGCAGGGTGCTTGTGCGCGAAATGTTATTGAGCTGACATAATCTGGTGACAGTAGTTCCGTGCCGCTGGGCAATAACAGAAAGGCTCTCCCCCTTTCTGACTTTATGGTAGCTGGCCAGCCCCGTAGATCCGGAACTGCCTGAAGAAGAACCACTACCCAGGTAAGCGAAATGCTTCCTGTTAAGAAACAGCGTATCATTCAGGAGTTTCCCCGCCTCAAAGTCAACGATATGTTCAGGATTGACGGGAAGTCCCATATAACGGGTTTCAAAATGAAGATGACTTCCGTATGACCTTCCGGTGTTCCCTCCGCGCCCGATGATATCACCGGCACGTACGAACTGATTGGTATCCACAAGAATTTTTGAAAGATGCCCATATACCGTTTCAAGGCCGTTGTAATGGCGGATCACGACCATATATCCGTATCCGTAATGATATTTGGCCATCCGAACCTTGCCGGAAAAAGCAGCAACAACAGTATCGCCGGTATTAAGGTTGATATCTGTCCCGTAATGATAACGGTAGCGGCGTGGGCCGAATTTGGATGTCACCCTGCCGGCAATCGGATGCACGTAAGTTCCAAGGGTTTTTCCGGTGAGCTTCAGCTCAGCGCTGAATGCACTGTCTGTAACGATCTTTTTGAGACTGTCCTTCCATCCGTAAGGGATCTGGTCCTGCACCCACAGTCCGGAATAGATGTCATCAGCCGGATGGAGTGGAGTCAGAAGATCAGAAGTAAGCAACGATTCCTGTGCATTTTGCCTGGTCTGGGCCGAGAGGGAGGAGAAGACGAAGATCGTCGCAAACCCGATAAGCACAAGTATTAATAATTTGACCAGGTTCCTGTTCACCGTGTATGTTTCTGTTTCAATTGTGGTTGCAAATATAAATCTAATCTTTAAATGGCAAATAACAGCCTGAATCGTTAAAATGCACCCTTTATCAGCCACTTCGTCTTAAAACCTTTATCCACATTGACTTTCAGAAGAAAAGCCCCATCCGGGAAGCTGCTGAGGTCAATGGTAAAAAGACCATGCAAATCGGACTTAATAACATGTCCATCAATCACTTGGCCTTTAATGTTAAAAATTCTTAATTGTGCTGCGGACGATAATTCTGCATAGAAGATTCCGGAAGATGAAGGGTTGGGGCTGACAGATATGGCAAAGCCTGGTTCCGTATCATGAATACTGTAACAATCATCAACATAGATAATCAATGTATCCGCACCTGCACAACCGTTTGAATCCATAACGTTAACATCAATGCTTGCATAGCCCAGAGATAAATTTTGAGGCAATACGACCATGACGGAGTCAGTAATGGTACCATTCCAGAGATATGTGCTGAATGCCCCGCATGAGAAGAAATTCGTGAGGTTCTTGCAGACAACGGTCACACTGTCCCCACCAATCAATG
>JAWOGX010000018.1:0-2701 GCA_046496455.1 Bacteroidales bacterium
TATAAACATGCATAAAGTACTCATCCTGACCTTTTTCAAAAGCGAGCCCCATTTCGGCTGCTTTCATTTCAGAGAAGTTTTCAATTTTTTCCCACCGGGCAAAAGCACCAGTTTCTTCAAAAATAGCACGCAATTCTGCCAGGGATTCCTCAGAGATTCTTCTCAATGCACCAGCCCCAGGTTTATTGTAATTGGCTCCAAGTCTTTGCGATACCAGTTCCACATTCTCCCTGAACCAGTCCCATATCGGCCCCTGTTCCGGGTGCAGGCCTGTCTCCATCTCATCGATGTGAACACAGTATCCATGTTTAAGAATGTTTTCACCCACCGTCCGTTTTACAGCCAATTGCTGCCTTCCTTTTTCTGATTCAGTGAAATACCCGAGCTCCTGGGATAGATTCCTCAACGAGATCACGATCAGCCCCGGGGTGTTGCTTCGCGGACATCTGGTTTTGCAGGACATACATTCACCGCAGAACCAGATCGTTTCACTTTTCAGCAGGGCGATAATTTTGGCATCATCCCTCGTCTGGACAGTATCAGCAATGATCCGGGGGTCGTAATTGTAGAATGAAGCCGCCGGACAGATCGCTGTGCACGTTCCACAGTTGATGCAGGCATTCAGCCCTTCTTCAAACCTGACATCCCTGCACAGCCGCTCGTAAAGCTTTCCCATACCTTTTACTTGAGTTAGTATATAGAAATAGTAGACAAATGTATATAAAAGAAAATAGCGACCAAAAATAAATCAGCACAACGAAAAAAAAATATCTTTCGCATTCTGGTGGTTTCAGGTAAGCAGATAATATCTATTTTTATCTTGAATTCAAAGATAATCATCCAATTGATTGTATTTTATTTGTTAACACTAGCTAATACATTTATAATGAGATGTTTACCGGTTAGTTTGCTTTTATTCACAGGTCTGGTGATTCCGATTTTAACCTGTTGCGGCGGAGGTGGCAGGGAGGAGAAGACCAGGGAAAACCTTTTAGAGGCGTATCATGGTGAATCGACGGTAAGGGCAAAATACCTTGATTATGCTTCGTTGGCGGAGGAGGAAGCATTGCCGGAAATAGCCTTGATGTTCAAAGCATTGGCAAAATCTGAAGAGATCCATGCCAATAATCACAGGGCGGCACTTGCCAGTATGGGTTTTATCATTGCTACGCCAGTCATTGCTGATTACCGTCGGGGTGTGACGGAATTGAATATTGAGGTTGCCATCCAGGGGGAGTTGTATGAGGTGGATACCATGTATGCTGCTTTTGTGAAGAATGCTGAGAAGGAGAATAATGCCATTGCGCTGGAGGCATTTACCTGGGCTCTTGACACAGAGAAGAAGCATGCAGTGCAATTGCGTGATGCGCTTGATATTCTGACGGGCGAATCTACTGCAGTCTACCCTGCCGTCTGGCATGTTTGCCGGAAATGCGGGAATACATTTTCGGATGAAGATATTGAAGATCCGTGCCCGTTTTGTGAAACACCCGCTGATGAGTTTATTCTGTTCAAACGTGAGTGATCACTGATAAATCTTTATTTTGGTAAATACCATTGAGCAAGTGAATCATGAGAATACTTTTGGTTGAAGATGACACGAAAGTTGCGGCTTTTATCCGCAAGGGCCTGATTGAAAACAATATGTATGTGGATTATGCCGCGGATGGTTTGCAGGCAGAAATGCTGGCGGGCGAGAACCTGTATGATCTGATCATTATGGATATTATGCTACCGAAAATGAGCGGTCTGGATCTTTGCAGCAAGATCAGGACCCTGGACACAAAGACGCCCATTTTGCTGCTTACTGCATTAGGGACAACGGATGACAAAGTGACCGGGTTAAATGCCGGGGCGGATGATTATTTGGTTAAACCATTTGAATTCAGGGAACTTCTTGCAAGAATCAATGCGCTTACCCGCCGCACATTCGATCTGTCATCCAATACGGTGCTTGAGTTTGCTGATCTTGAGGTGAACCTGGATGCAAAGACGGTAAGACGGAACGGGAAAGATATACGATTAACTGCCAGGGAATTTAGCCTGCTGGTATATCTGCTCAGGAATAAAGGCCGGGTGATCTCCCGAAGTGAGGTTGAAGAAAGGATATGGGGGACTACCTTTGAGCGGGAGAGCAATGTAGTGGATGTGTATATTAATTTTCTTCGGAAGAAGATTGATAAAGACTTTGACCCCAAACTGATCCAGACCATAATCGGTATGGGTTATGTCATCAAACTAAAAAGCTGAAATGAGTATCAAGGTCAGGTTGATGCTTGTTTTTGCAGGAATAATGGCAGTAATTCTGGTCATTTTTTCTGTTTATGTATATTATTCCACCGTATTTATAAGAAAAACAGCTTTTTACGAAAGGTTATGGGATCGCACTGAGATTTCCTACCAATTATTGCAGGAGGGGCCCAGACCTGATCTTAGCACCATTCATCCCTCTGTGCGGAATACTTACTGGACTATACTTCCGGAGGAAGAGATCATTGTTTTTGATGATGCCGGGAACTACACCTATATTAACGAGTTTGTTGAAGTTGAAATTGATTACCAGGAGGTTCTTGATATCATTGCAAAGGAGGGGAGGATTGAATCCAAAATAGGTTTAAGGCAGGTTGTTGGGATGGTGAAAGAGATCGATAATGTCAGGTATACTGTGATAGTATCCGCTTTTGACCGCAACGGCCGTCGG
>JAWOGX010000109.1:0-6459 GCA_046496455.1 Bacteroidales bacterium
CTTCCCTCGCCTTGCCTTTCTACCGATACCTGCTGGGGATGACCGGAATTCCATCCTTTCGTACCGACAAAGGAAAGCAGCGCCGGATTGCCATTCTGGGGTTACCGGAAGAAGCCGAAAGGGTAGCCTCCATCGTACGCAAAACCCACCCGGATGCAGGATTTGTCGGGCTGGTGAATACATCGGGCCCCACCCCCACTCCCGGAATGATCGGAAACATCAGTCAGATCAACGAGATCATCGCCATTTACAACATTACTGAACTGATATTCTGCCTGAAAGACATTGAAGCCAAGCAGATCATAGATCTGATGACAGCAGGGGTAAATGGTAATCTTGAATACCGCATCGCACCCCCGGAAAGCATCTTCCTTGTGGGTGCCGGTTCACTTGACACCAAAGGGGAACTCTATCTTTTCAATTTCAACACGATCGTTTCGAAAGCCAACCGACGCAATAAGCGGTTTCTCGACCTGCTCTCGTCAATACTGTTTCTTCTTCTGTTGCCGGTTACGCTGCCGCTGCAAAAGCACCCGGGGGGATTCCTGAAAAACGCATTGGGCGTCCTTCTGGGGCGAAAAAGCTGGGTTGGTTACAGTTACACCGGAAATGAGCAAAAAGGGGAGCATCTCCCATCCATCAGAAACGGAGTACTTCACCCCGCTGACGGATTGAAAATCAATATCGAAGACGAACAGATGCTGCAAGGGCTAAACCTGATATACGCCCGTGATTACCACATCCTTACAGACATCAAGATTATTCTGAAAAATTTCAGGAACCTGGGCATAAATCCTACATCAGTTCATCATTAAAATGATACCCATATGCGCTGGAAAAAGTTTACGATTGCTGTCAGTCTGCTGATTTTGGGAGTGTCGGGACATCTGGATGCACAGAACCCATACAACTTCATGTTGCTGCCTGAGATGGTTGGTTTCAGTCCATCGGTAACAAGGCGCCCCTATTATCCTGCGGGAGCTGTTGATATCAATGTATTTCCTTTAACCTGGATGTACGGAAACACCCGAAGAATGCATTCACGAAACGCGCTGATCCTCAACCTGGGCATCAGGGAGGGCGAGGCCATTGCCATTGACAACTTTGGGGTAAGCAGCTTTATACCCATATACATCAAACCCAGGGAACTCCAATCAGAAGTGGCTTCCGGGGTTTACATCGCGCCCGGGGTGGAGATGATATTTTCCAGGGAACCATTTGCCGTGAATTATGATGTGAAACTCCTTCTGGAATCAGGGTATAGTTTTCCTGTTGAAAATATGACCATTTCAGCAGGGCTTCAGGGAGGGTTGCTTTATCATTCGGACAACAGCGATCCAACTTTGATGATGAAAACAATTTATCTTCATTTTGGGGTGAATGTTACTGTGGGCTTCTGGCACCTGTTCTGATCATCAGAACAAACAAACCAAAACAGTTCAGGATTGTTAAGTAGTTCAGAGCATAAATAAAAAGAACCCACGCGGCCAGATGCCGCGGAAATAAATAAAGAAGAGGAAATGGCAAGGTTTGAAATTGTGATGCCCAAGCTGGGCGAGAGTATCATAGAGGCAACCATCACGAAATGGTTAAAACAGGTTGGAGAGGAAATCGCTGAGGATGATTCCATTGTCGAGATCGCCACAGACAAGGTGGATTCTGAAATTCCATCGCCTGTTGAGGGGAAACTGATTGAGCAGTTCTATAAGGAGGGTGATGTTGTGGCGGTAGGGAAAGTGATCGCTGTAATTGAGATGGAAGGTGAAGGGAGCGCTGACGCCCCTGTTGAAACGGAAACACAACCATCAGAAAAAGTGGAAGTTTCTGCTGAAACTTCAGAGAGAGCCACCCGTACGGAGACAAAATCTGAAATCATTGCAGCGGACGCAGGTCGTTTTCTTTCGCCCCTGGTAAAAAACATAGCCCAAACCGAAGGGGTGAGTGCACGGGAGTTAAGTGAAATTACCGGAAGCGGTAAAGATGGAAGACTCACCAAGCGTGATCTCCTGGAGTATCTCGAACAGCGCAAAACAGAGCCTGCAGTTTCGGCATCAGCGCCAAAACAAGCTCCTGCTCAGCAGTTACAACAACCGGCAGTACAACTTGCCGGAGGGGATCAGATCATTGAGATGGACCGGATGAGGAGGCTTATTGCCGATCATATGGTGATGTCGAAACAGGTGTCACCCCATGTCACTTCGTTCATCGAAGTGGACATGACCCGCATCGTGCAGTGGCGCGAGGCCAATAAGGAGTCATTCGAGCAGCGTGAAGGGGAAAAGCTCACCTATACTCCCATCATTTTTGAAGCAGCTGCCCGGGCCATCCGTGATTATCCCGGTGTGAATGCATCGGTTGACGGACATAACATTGTAATCCGGAAAAGGGTGAATCTTGGCATGGCCACCTTGCTCCCAAACGGCAACCTCATTGTGCCGGTGATTAACGATGCGGATCAGAAAAACCTGGCAGGAATGGCTAAAGCAGTCAATGACCTGGCAACCAGGGCACGGGCAAATCAGTTGCAACCCGATGAGATCCAGGGTGGTACCTTTACCATCACCAACCTGGGATCCTTCGGCAGCATTACCGGAACCCCGATCATCAACCAGCCCCAGGTGGCTATCCTTGCCATCGGCGCCATCAGAAAGATGCCTGCCGTCATTGAAACCCCGGAAGGTGATATGATCGGCATCAGGCACAAGATGATCCTGGCGCTTACCTACGACCACCGCGTGGTGGATGGCGGAATGGGTGGGCTGTATCTGAAGAAGGTGGCGGAGTATCTGGAGGAGTTTAAAGTTAAAAGTTAAAAGTTTAAAGTTAAAAGTGAGTAGATGCAATGATTTGACGAGAGGAGTCGAAGATGCCGCTAAAAGCGGAGCGAAGTCAAATTATTCTCGGTCTCTTATCCCGTGATTGAAAAGATATGGGATTAAAAATTAAAAGAACAAGAAAGCGGGTAGGTAAAAACTTTGATGTAGTTTTGCAGGTAGAGAGCAATGATGAAATTCCATCCCGCACGCATATCAACAAGCCTTTATCAATGGTTTTCTTTTAACTTTAACTTTCAACTTTTAGTTTTTAGTTTTTAACCCAACACTATGCAACTGAACCTTACCCGCCCGCTTGTTTTTTTTGATCTGGAAACCACCGGCGTGCACGTCGGATCAGACCGCATTGTACAGATCTGCCTTTTGAAAATTTTGCCTGATCAATCAGAGACGGTGAAAAACTACCTTGTCAACCCCGAGATGCCGATACCACCGGAGACAACGGCCATTCACGGAATCACTGATGAGGATGTGAAAGGCAAACCCACCTTCAGGCAACTGGCCAAAGATATCCTTGCTTTCATCGGCAATAGTGACCTGGCCGGATACAATTCCAATAAATTCGATGTGCCTTTACTGGTTGAAGAGTTTCTCAGGGCTGATGTTGATTTCGACCTGAAGCACCGCAACCTGATTGATGTGCAGAACATATTCCATAAGATGGAACAGCGGACCCTTAAGGCTGCTTATCGTTTTTATTGCAGCAAGGACCTGGTTAATGCGCACAATGCTGAAGCGGACACACGGGCTACAATGGAGGTTTTCAAGGCACAGATTGACCGTTATCAGGATGTTGAATACACGGATTCATCAGGAAAAGTGAGCAAGCCTGTGGTAAACCGCATGGATGCCCTGGCAGAATTTTCCGTAGCTCAACCCAAAGCAGACCTGGTAGGCCATATCGGTCTGGACGCCAAAGGGAGGGAAATTTTTAATTTCGGCAAGCACAAAGGAAAATTGGTGGAAGATGTTTTCACAACCGAACCTTCCTATTACGACTGGATGATGCATGGTGATTTCCCGAGAAGCACCAAAAAGGTGATCACCGCCATCAAACTCAGGGGATTCAACAAACAGGGTGTCCATGTAAAATAGTGATCCATGAAAATCATATGTATCGGCCAGAATTACCAGGATCATGTGAAAGAGATGAAGTCATCGCCCACCGAGGTGCCGATGTTTTTCGTCAAACCTGAGTCGAGCCTGCTGCTCCGAAACCGACCCTTTTATTACCCCGATTTCACGAAAGAACTCCATTACGAAGGGGAGATCGTGGTGAGGATCAACCGGGTTGGCAAACATATCCAGGAGAAATTTGCGCACAGGTATTACAGTGAAGTTGGGTTTGGCATCGATCTTACCGCACGTGACCTGCAGCGGGAGTGTAAAGAACATGGTCGGCCGTGGGAAATTGCCAAGGGCTTTGAACATTCTGCACCCCTGAGCCCTTTTGTGTCACTGGAAGAGCTCGGGATGGAAATCGGAAACATCCCGTTCAGGCTTGATCTGAACGGCAAAACAGTGCAGCAGGGCAACACCGGAAATATGATCTACACAGTTGACCGGATTATCGCTTATGTTTCCCTTTTCATGACCCTTAAGATCGGCGACATGATTTTCACCGGCACCCCCGAAGGGGTTGGCCCGCTTGCCATCGGCGACCGTCTTGAGGGCTACATCGGTGACAGGAAAATGATTTCATTGAAAATAAAGTAGCCCCGGCAGATTGTTCTTCTTGCCTTGTTGATCTTCTACTCAAGTTTTTTTACAACATTGCTTATTTCATTGAATCATACTGTATATTTATGCACATTTTGATTGAATACCGATCAAGACCATAATCCTTTTCTTATCAAACCAAAAAAAACACCCATGAAACTTAGATTGATGGCCATTTTGCTCATCAGTATGTTGAGCATCAGCATTACGGCACAAACTTCCTCCATTGGGGGGTTCAATGTATACTATGGCTCTCTTCATAACCATTGCAACCACTCCGATGGGGTCGGGACGGCCGATCAGGCTTACAACTATGCGAAAAATACCGCTGGTCTGGATTTTTTCAGCCTGGCTGACCACGCCGAGGCAGTGAGTTCCACGGAATGGGCAGCGACAAAAACAGCTGCCAATGCCTATAACCAGGATGGCGTTTTTACCGCGTTCTGGGGTTTTGAATGGTCGCACAGCACGCAGGGGCACGTGGCAGTCATCAATTCTGACGATTACTGCGCCTCCAACCAGACAGCGACCAACACCTTTACAAACTTCCTGGGTTGGCTGTCGACCAGGGAATGCGTTGCCTATTTCAACCATCCGGGGCGCCAGAACAGCACCGGGGTAGAATTCAATCATTTCACCAACCCTCCATCGGACAAATTCGTCGGTATGGAACTCTGGAACAAAAATGACCTGTTTGACCAGTACTATTACACTGATGGGTACTACCCGAACGACGGCAATCTGAGCTGGTATGATGAGGCACTGGTACGGGGCTGGCAGATCGGGGCTGGCGGGGCTGAAGACAATCATACCGGGGACTGGGGGACGAGAACCACCAACAGGATGGCAATCCTCGCCAGCAACCTGACTCGCACTGATCTTTACAATGCCATGAAAGAGCGGCGGTTTTTCACCACCACGGACATGAACCTCGCACTCTCGTTCAAGATCAACGGGAGTGAGATGGGATCATCGATCATCGGGGGGTATTACAATCTGCTGATCCAGGCATCTGACGGAAACGGGGAACTTTTCACCAAAGTTGACCTGCTGAAGAACGGCCAGGTGATACAAACCTGGTTACCAAATCAGGCGATCATCAGCATCACCCAGGCAATCAGTGTACTGGATGGTGATTATTACTATATCAGGGTAAAACAGACCGACGGGGATGAAGCGATCTCCTCCCCGATCCATATTTCTGGTAACACCAACCTGCCGCCGGTCGTTCAGATCACGAATCCTTCCAATGGTTCCCAGTATACATTTCCTCAGCAGATCACCATTACCGCGACTGCATCAGACCCTGACGGCACCATTTCCCAGGTAGAATTCCTGATCAATGGCCTTTCCATCGGCACCGATCAAAGCGCCCCCTATTCCATGGACTGGACCGTCGCTGCAGATAACACAAACTACACGCTGACGGCAATAGCCACAGACAATCAGTATGCAGCCGTTTCCTCTGATCCGGTTCAGATTACTGTAGGAACGCCACCCATCATCACCTCATCCCGGATATCCTCAGGCGGAGATGATGTGGAAGAACACGCCAACGGAAGCATTTATGTGAACAGTACTGATGTTGAGCTGGTTTACGACGGCAGTCGTGGAAATCAGGTTGTCGGACTGCGGTTTCAGGGCTTGCAGATTCCCGGTGGTGCGAACATTACTGGCGCATACATTCAGTTCACCACGGATGAAGTTACGACAGGAGCAACAGCCCTGACCATCCGTGGGCATGCATCCGACAACTCGCAGCCATTTTCAACTGCTACCTACGATGTCTCTTCCAGGACTACGACAGCAGGCAGATAGGGCCTTACTGACTGTTCGCCAACTGGAAGCTGTCGAAGAACGCCTGAACCGCGGCCGGATCCGTCTCATCCACAACGGTCAGGCTGAT
>JAWOGX010000122.1:0-3447 GCA_046496455.1 Bacteroidales bacterium
ACCATGCCCGCCGTCAGAAACAGATCAACGAAAACCCAGATAGACAAGACGAGCATCGTAAGAATCCCGAGACCAAACCACCAAGTAAGGAGCGTTAGCCCCATCAGGAGAACCATAGCTACGGCCGACCCCGTCCTTCCTAAATAAAACCGATGTATGCCAAATCCTCCAAAGAAAATTAAAAGCACGTAGGCAAGCCCAACAGATTTTTTGTTGGCGTCATAAATCATGTCCTGATGACTCATACATCTCCCTTTCTGAGCTTCTTGAAATTATGTTGCGGAATTATTCAACCAAATTCATCATTTTGTGATGTATGAATTTATTGAATAATGTACCAAGCGACGACCCTCAAGCAACTGACATCCGTCAACCTAGTTGGCTTTTTTGGCCTAGGCCAGAAGTCCACTTGACGCCCGACATGCCGTGTGTCTAATGTCTAAAGGCTTTGATTGTTAAGGCTGGTTGGTAATGCTTCGGTGGGGGGCGATTCTTAGGTCCGGAATACCGACTGAACACGCGGCAGTGGACGAGCATTCATTCATCAACTAGAGATAGATGAGCATCGCTTTGTGATCGGGCGGCGCACACCTTCATTCTATTTTTTTAGGGCTATAGGCTTTTAGGGGTCAACGGCAATTGGCCTTGACTTGACCCAACCTCCACGGTCTGGTGCGTCAGCGGATAGGCGATGCGTACCATTCGACTCGGCTACGCTTTGGCCGCCGAACAACCACTTAGATGTGTCAATTGAGCGGTCATTGAAATCATCAAGAAAAGGTAGCGACGCTGACTGCCGCGCAGGTCCGACACTGTCACCTGACGTATCTGGGCAGTCACCTTGGATAGAGTTGCCTCATGGAAGCTTGGTCGGCGTGGTCCAGTTAAGCACCGAATAGCTATAAGGGCTATCCTTTGTTAAAGAGTGCTTGGCGGACCACGTACCATCTGATCCTTTCAGAAATTCTATGGTCCTGTTGACCGAAAACTGATTTGTGCCAGGATTCTTTATATTCTGTTCAATCAGGTTTACAAAGATCCTGTTCTCGTTCACCACCGTAACACCTTTAACAATGGCAACATGCCCAATCTGATCGGCAATCCCTGAGGCTCCCGCCTCCATTGAGATGATGCTGCCGACTCTCGGTGGCTGCGTAGCGTCAATCGGGGAAAAAAACTCCTTGTTCGCTCCTTCGGCCAGTCTGGTCACCACATCCCTCCCATTTGGAAGCGCTGTTGGCGCCTTCTTGAACCCGAGTAGCGACAAGTATTGGGAGATTAATGCCGTGCACTGAAAGTCGCCTTCTACGTCATAAGTCCCGTTTTCGTTCAAATTGGCAAAGGAATGCAATTTCTTCGACTCATTGCCGACTCTTAGCGCCATGGAATCGAATGGCTTGAAATGGCTGACCGAATTCTGGGTAAGTCGGCTTCCTGCTGGCAGGGTTTCATCGTATCCCCACAAGTTCTGGATCGGGGGGGTGGTTTTCTCAGGAAGGGATATCATTACCGGCTTGTTTATCATCCTTGAGAATCAATACCGCATTGGCGATGTTATCGATATTGACGGTATCGGAGGCTCTGTTGAAGATATCAGCCTGAGAAAGACAACATTAAGAAACCTCGACGGAACCGTACATCACATTCCGCATGGTGAAATTACCAAAGTATCGAACCTTTCGAAAAACTTTGCCCGGGTTAACCTGAACATCGGTATTTCTTACAGCGCAAATCTCGAACACGTCATTGCAGTGATCAACAAAACCGGTTTAGAACTGGCCAATGATTCTTATTACAAGAACTTAATCATTTCGGCTCCGGCTTTTCTCAGGGTTGATGACTTTGCCGATTCATCGGTTGTGGTTAAAATCCTGGGCGATACCCAACCCCTGAAGCAATGGGAAGTAACAGGCGAACTGCGCAAACGGCTGAAGATAGCTTTTGATCGTGAAGGCATTGAAATCCCCTTCCCGCAAAGGGTTATTCATCAGGTCAAAGAATAACGAATTTTGAACACATTACTGTTTTGCTTATGAATAACCTGAACTATGGTGTAATTGGTAATTGCCGGAGCGCTGCCCTGGTTTCTGAAAAGGGAAGTATTGATTGGTGTTGCCTGCCCGATTTTGATTCCCCCTCGGTTTTTGCCAAATTGCTGGATACTGAGATTGGAGGTTCTTTTCACTTTGAGGTGGACAGCAGTTATACCATAACCCAGGAATACCTTGATCGAACCAATATATTGTGCACCACATTTTTTTCACCCGGGGGTGCATTTGAGGTGATTGATTTCATGCCCCGTTATAAAACCGGAGACAATGATTATTTCATCCCGGCAGAGGTGTACAGGTATATCCGGTACATCTCGGGACTGCCGGTTTTCAGAATTGTATACGATCCGCGTTTGAATTATGCCCGGGAAGAAATGTCACATGTTGTTCAGGACAACCACATCCGCACCTATTCAGTAGCCTGGCCCACAGATTGCATTTACCTTTATTCGGGCATCAACCTTTCATCCATTCTCAACCGTGAAGAAATACAACTCACCCAGCATGAATTTATGCTTTTGTCTTATAATCAAAAGCTGATACCCATTGATATTGAAAGGGTTTACCTCGAATACCAGCGCACCAATGTATACTGGCTGAACTGGGCCAACCGTTCCAAGCGGTTTGAACAACACAACAACATCATCATCAGGAGCCTGCTGGTATTGAAAGCCATGTCGTATGACACCACAGGTGCCATACTGGCTGCGTTAACCACAAGCATCCCTGAAACCATAGGTGAGGTGCGTAACTGGGACTACCGTTTTTGTTGGCTGCGAGATGCATCCATGTCGGTTGATACCTTGCTCCGCATGGGACATTACAATGCTGCCCAACGCTTCCTGGGTTTTATCATGCGCATCCTGAAATCAAAACACGACACCTTTCAGATCATGTATGGCATAAGAGGGGAAAGGGAATTAACCGAAGAAGATTTGTCCCACCTTTCGGGCTACCAAAACTCAAAACCGGTGCGCATAGGCAATGCAGCTTACGCACAGCGGCAAAACGATGTTTTCGGATACCTGTTGAACGTCATCCATCAGTACTTCGAGGTTTTTCCCGGAACACTCGATGAAATAGAGGACATGTGGGAAATTGTCCGAAATATAATTCATACTGTATCCACCCACTGGGAAAACCCCGATAAGGGCATCTGGGAATTCCGTTATGAAGAAAGACATTTTGTGTTTTCAAAAGTAATGAGTTGGGTAGCCATGGACCGGGCGGCAAAAATAGCCCGCATGTTGCAAAAGGAAAATTATGCAAGTGACTGGCAAAGCATTGCCAATGATATTAAGGCAGATGTTTTCAGAAATGGCTGGAACGAGAAACTCCAAACATTCTCCCAAACCTATGGCAGTGAAGACCTGGATGCCTCCCTGCTGCTGATGGC
>JAWOGX010000141.1:0-10252 GCA_046496455.1 Bacteroidales bacterium
TGATTTTTATCTCGCTGCTGGGATGGCGGCTTCTTCCGAAACGGACGTCAGCCGGAACTGCAGAGGCAACTTTCAACCTGGACGACTATATCACCGAGGCGGAGGTTCCCGAAAATTCAAAGGCAAACGGCGCCTCGATTGAGGAACTCAATACCATGACCGAAGCGGATTTCCAGGTGCTTGGCATTGTAAGAAACAACATCCGGATCCACATCCCGAGGCCTGAAGAGAGGCTTCAAAAGGGAGATATCCTTATCCTTGAAACAGATGCTTCAGAACTTACTGAATTTGTTAAAGATACAGGGGTTCGGCTTGTAGGGGATAAAAAGATATACAAGACAGCCAAAGGCTCTGAAAACATTGCCATTATGGAGGCTATCGTGATGGCAGATTCCCAGTTGATCACCCATACCGCATCAGGACTCAGGTTGCGGAGCCGCCATGGAATCAACCTGCTTGCTGTGGCAAGGCGTGAACAGAAAATTCACCGCCGCCTCGACAGGGTGATATTCCGTTCCGGGGATGTCTTGCTGCTTCAGGGGCAGGAAAACACCCTGAACGACAAGATCACCGCGTTCGGATGTCTTCCGCTCGCAAGCAGGGAACTGCGGATAGGATACCGGTCAAGAATCACACTGGCCCTGGGAATTTTCGGTGCTTCCATCCTGCTGGTGGTGTCGGGAATGCTTCCGGTTCAGGTCGCCTTCGGAATGGCTGCGGTTGCCATGGTGCTCGCGGGTTTGCTGCCTCTGAAAGATGTTTACACCAGCGTCAACTGGCCGGTCATTGTGCTTCTAGGGGCTATGATACCGGTTGGCGTGGCGATGGAGACCTCAGGCGGTGCCGGAGAAATAGCCGGGGTTATATTGAACCTCGGTAACAATCTGCCCGGATGGGCAATTTTAATGATCCTGATGGCCTCCACCATGCTGCTTTCGGATATCATCAACAACGCTGCAACGGTGGTGCTTATGGCTCCCATCGCCATCAGCGTGGCTCACGGGCTCGGGTACTCCGTGGATCCTTTCCTTATGTCTGTTGCCATCGGTGGTTCCTGCGCTTTCATGACACCCATAGGGCACCAGTCCAATACCCTTGTAATGGGGCCTGGTGGTTACAAATTCACCGATTACTGGCGGATGGGACTACCCATGGACGTGATCATCCTTGCCATCGGAATCCCTCTGATTATGATGGTCTGGCCACTCTGAGACAACTCCCGGGCAAAACACCCGACGCCTTCCCCCATGATGAACCTGACCCATTACTTTTATATCTTTGCCACGGCTATGGGGTTAGCCACGAACCGCCCTGAAAAGCTGATAACTCCTGCGATCACCTTTATCATTATCATAAAGTAAAGTAGGAAATATGCTGAAAATACTTCTATTAATCGGATCCGGAAGCTTCCTTGGTGGAATTCTGCGCTACCTTATCTCACGAAAAATCCAGTTTGGCCTTTTGTCTGCTTTTCCATGGGGCACCTTTACCGTTAATATTCTTGGATGCTTCCTGCTTGGGTTGTTCTATGGCCTTTCAATCCGCACAGACTTGCTGGATAATGAATGGAAGATGTTTCTGACAGTGGGATTCTGCGGAGGGTTTACAACTTTTTCAACTTTTTCTTATGAAAATATTGCGCTCCTTCGGGATGGCAATATCCTATATTTCTCAATATATGCCAGTCTGAGCCTCTTCCTCGGTATTCTGGCAACCTATTCCGGAAATCTGATCATAAAAATCCTGTAGCTATGGAAATCAATGGTAAAGCAAAACTGCTGCGTATCCACATCAGCAATACTGATAAGTTCAGGGATAATCTCCTTTATGAAATGCTGGTTTTTGCAGCCAAGCGATACGGTATTGCCGGAGCAACAGTGACCAGGGGAATTATGGGGTTTGGGTCCAGCAGCAAAATCTATTCGGAAAACTTCTGGGAACTGTCAGAAAAACTACCTGTTGTTGTTGAATTGATTGATGAAACCGAAAAAATTGATCAATTCACCGAAAGGATCCTGCCCTGGCTTCAGAAATTAAAAACCGGGTGTTTGATCACATCTGACGTGGTAACACTGGTCCATCATCAGAAAGGGGAAAAGAGGGGATTCTTCCAATGGTAAATGTATACTGAACCGATGAAGTCAGGATCTGGAAAATTTTTATGATGTATGGCAGTGCAAAAGATCATTTCTGGCGGCCAGACCGGCGTTGACCGCGCAGCACTCGATGCGGCGCTGGAAACAGGGCTTGAAACCGGTGGATGGTGCCCACCCGGAAAAATCGCCGAAGACGGCATCATCCCATCAAGGTACCCGCTTACCGAAACCCCATATGACAGAAGCCCGTATGCTGCGGATATTCCCCGTTCACTCAGAACGGAATGGAATGTCAGGGATTCTGACGGGACACTCATCATCATACAAACACCGGAAATTACAGATCCCGGTACAATCTGGGCAATCAAATGTGCCAAGCGCAACAAAAAACCCCATCTGCTTGTTAAACTTCCCGATCCTGAAGCTGCTGCGCTCATCAGAAAATGGATCCTCAAACATCAAATCCGTGTCCTGAATATTGCCGGCCCATCCGAAAAAACCTCCCCCGGAATCTATCAGGCAACAAAAAGCTTCCTGAACATCCTGAAAATAACTAAAAGTTAAAAACTAAGAACTAAAAGTGAGGGCTCAACATCCCAAACCCCGCCGCAGGCGGACTAAACATCTAAACATCCTAAACATCTAAACATCCTAAACAACTAAACTTCCTAAACAACTAAACTCTTAAACGCATGACCGTGTGGAACCAACGTTACTCCTCAGAAGAATACGCTTTCGGCAAAGAACCCAATGTCTATTTCAAATCGGTGATTGACCATCATCCTCCGGGAAAACTGCTGGTTCCCGGTGCCGGTGAGGGGAGGGATGCTGTTTATGCTGCCACCCTGGGCTGGGAAGTGTTTGCCTTTGATGCCAGTGATATCGGACAGGGGAAAGCGCTTCGGCTTGCCAGGGACAAAGGGGTGTCTGTCAACTATGAGGTTTCGGATGCAGCCCATTTTGATTTCAGCCAGGATCAATACGACATGATCGCTATGACCTTCTTTCATCTGCCTGTGGATTTACGGCGCCATTTCTTCGGAAATCTTTACCAGACCCTGAAACCGGAAGGCATTGTGGTGGTTGAAGCATTTAATCCGTTGCAGCTCAATTACTCCTCCGGAGGCCCGAAGGACATCAATATGCTCCTCACCAAAGAGATTCTTGAAGCGGAGCTGAAACATATCAAATGCATCCAGTGCTATGAGCAGCGGGTAACCCTGAACGAGGGGGCATTCCACCAGGGCCAGGCGGAGGTGCTCAGGTTCACCGGACGGCGCTTACCCCTGTCAGTTTAAATCCTGATTATCTTCCGCCACCCTTGCTGGTGGCCGTTGGTGTAACGAATCAGGTATGAACCGGCTGGCAACGAGGACAGATCGATCACCATCGGATCGTTTTCCGAAGGGATCTGCCACTTCATCAAACCCAGTGCATCATAAACACCGATGGTGCCGCCACTGGCCGTTCCGTGCAATGTTATTCGACCGCAGGTTGGATTAGGGTAGAGCCGGAATTGTGCTGATCTGCCGTTTTCCGGGACCCCGGAACAGTAATCAAACCGGATAACAATCGTATCGGATGCGCTGCACTGGCCATTGGAAGCAATGACCCAGATCTGATGATCGGTCAGTAGCGGGAATCCAGCTGTATCCACCACGATGGTTTGACTAACAGAGCCATTCGACCAGAGATACTGATCGGCTGACCCTGCATCAAGTGTGATCGAAACGATGCCTTCATCAATACAAAGGATGGTGTCAGGGCCAAGATTGGTCACAGGGTACTGATAAACTGTAAGATCCAAATAGATAAGACTGTCACAGCCCTGGAAATTGGAAAGAACCTGCATATAATTGCCTGTCTGCGTATAGACCTGCCCGTTCAGGGTGTAGCTTTCACATGCTATGGCCTGTATGGAACTGCTGGAGGTATCTTTTACGTGCAAATGGGTAATGATGGTACTGTCGCAATTCTCCTGGGACTGCAGGTTGCTGGTGTGCATCAAAGAGTTGGTGATTCCGGCCTGTATTGTACCATCAGGGAAAGTGAAACTGTCGCCGGAGCAAATGGTATCATAGGCAGTGAGCTGGTATTCAGGGTTTATTGTAAGATAGACCGTATAAATACTGTCACAGGTTGGGGGATTGGGCACTGTATCCGAATACACGCCCGAGGTGGTCCAGAGCTGTGTGCCTCCGGGCGAGAGATAACTTCCACATGATGCTGCATTCAGGGTAGCCCGCGCATAAGCATCCACATTGATATAATAATAGAGCATTGAGGTGCCGTTGGTCAGTGTATCGGTTATAGTGAGGGCGACAGCGTAAGATCCCGGAACGTAATAGGTGTGCACCGGATCCTTCAGCGTGGAGGTCTGCCCGTCACCAAAATTCCATGAGTAGATATCTCCGTCAATACTCTGGTTCTGGAAAGTAACTACCGTAGAATCACAACTTGCAGTGGTTGTCCATGAAAAAGCAGCGTACGGCATCGATTGCTTCATCACGGTATCTGTGATTACGCTGCTCCACATGCCGTTTTCATCGAGGAAACGGAAATGAATGGAATGCAGCCCTTTGGGCTTAAGCACCATCGAAATGTTGCTCAACAGGATATACTCCTGCACCGGAGTGGCAAGTTGCTGTGTGATGGCACCGGAAGGATCCGCATCAAACCAATATTGCCAGGCTGTGATCCTGTTGACTGGTGAAGTGCCATTGACCTGACTGGTTTTGAAGAAATGCTGGGTACTGACTGAACTCCACTGACCAGCATTGTCTCTGAACCTGATGTTGAACCGGTGCAGCCCAAAGGGAAGACCTGACGTGACCATTCCCGTAATCAAATCCTCTTGTGCTGTGTTGCCTGAAAAAGGGACAGAAACCCGCCCGGCAAAATCATCATCGAACCAGTATTCGGCAGCCATGAGCATTTTATCAGGCACTGGCGACTGCATTGTATCCGCTTTGATCTGGTAAAAAAAACCGGAACAAACCTGTGACCAGAGCAATGAATCATCCCTGAAACGGACATGCAAGGTATGCAAACCCACCGGCAGGTGACCGGCAGGTATCAGCGTATTAAGCTGATAACCTGATGCTGGCGTGAGGGGTACATCCACTTTGGAGCTATAATCACCATTAAACCAATATTCATAGGAAGTTATGGAGGGATTTGAAGATGGAGCTGTTTCATGCATTCTGAAGAAAAAATGGGAGATCAGCTGAGAATAGTTCAGGCTGTCGTCACGAAACCTTAAATGCAGGGTATTCAACCCATCCGGGAGCCCTGAAGTGGGGATGTCAGTGCTGAGATGCAGCACCTGGGACGGTGTGACATTGGTCACCACCCTGGCGCTGTAATCCAGGTTGAACCAATACTCATACTGGCTGATTTTATTCTGTGCCAGCAAGGCGAAAGGTGCAGAAAGTAAAATCAGCAAGCAGAAGAGTAATCGTATTGACGTTCGCTGTTTCATGGCCCGACCGGATTTACCTGTCCTGTGCTGAAACTTTTATATTGACTGGCAGGTGGCCTTGTGCATCCGTGGAAGGGGCTACCGACCTGGAAATGATGTGGGGGTTGATCTGAACAGCTGCCGGCTTGTAAGGATAGGCTGTACCATACAACCCGATATCTGTGCTGTCAGACCCGGCATTTTTCCCGACACAGTTGGCTTTCAGCCTGTAATCGTTGTTGTAATCAAAGGTCTGGTAAGTATGCGATACATAGATTGAATCAACAGGTACACCAAACAGATTATTGGTCCCGATGCTGTTGCCAGGCAGTGCAGTGAGGGCAGATGAGAAAATGTTATTGTAGAAACTGTTTCCGGTAAATCCACCGGCAACAAGCCCGTAGCATCCGTTATTGTTGAAGATGTTATCGTAAAAGGTTGCGCCGTGAATCTCATGGAACAGCTGTGTGGAAGGGCATGGGCTTTGGGCATCCAGCAGGAAAATGTTGTTTCTGAAAACAACCTGACCATTGGTGATCGATACATAGCTTGTGAAAATATTCTGTGAAAAAAGCACATTTTTCACCTGGCCAACATGAATCCAATCTTTGAATACATTCTCTGACAGCAGGATATTCTGGGAGGTCGGATTGTAATAGTAAGTGTCAAAAACCATCAGAAAAGGACCATTGAAATAGCACCTGCTGAACTGATATCCATTGATCACACAGTTGGCGGCATTTTGACCGAAAAAAACATGGTTGTTCACCCTGACCCCCTGAAGTGATCCGCCATCAGCTCCCGATAACAAATAGAAGTGGCCATTGAGGATGGTAACGCCTGTTGCAAGCGAAGAGTCGGGGTAGTGTCCGGCTCCGATGATGTTCAGCGGCTTGCTGATCAGCAAGGCATTCCCCGCTGGCGTGAAAGTTCCCCCCGGCAGATAAATGGTTGATCCGCCCGGTGCGTTGTTGACCGCTGAATCGAGATTGGTGTAAAAAGTGCTGACCGATCCGGATTGCACTGTGATGACTGCCTGGCCATACAGCAGGGTCATGCTCACTGTGAATGCACACAGCACAGAAAGAAGTTTTTTCATGAGATGGTTCGGTTAAGGGTTGGTATGTATGTTCAATGTACAAATGTAATACGACCCCTCAAAATATCTCACTTCAAACTGAAAAATTAACAGATGGATCTTATTCCGGACTTATCTTATTTACAAAGAAAACATTGCGTCGCTTCTTGCCGTCACTTTTGCCCTTATCCTTGATCAGTTGCATTCCGTAAGCGATAAAATGGCCGTCATACCAATAGTTCATCATCGAAAGCGACCTTTTGATCTTGTCATCTTCCCTCCCGGTATCAATGCCTGACCGCGAAATCTCACGCAATTTCTCCCCTTCCAGTGAAAAGGTCTTGTTGATGATATCTTTACGGCTTGAGAAGAGGAGGTCAATCCTTCCCTCCAGGTTGATGGTAGCCGTTACGAACATCCTTCTTGTCATCGGTTTGTAATCGAGCCACATCTCAAAACAATTGTCCCACACCATCTCCCCTTCCTTGTCAAAACTGGCCATCACGGCATGGGTGTACTGGTATCCGTCAAAGACCACACGGGTTTGCGTAACCCACCTGCCGTTGACATAAGTCTGGTAGGTCTCTGTCCTGTAAGTAGGATAAAAGAACTCTCCCAGAAAATAGTACCGGTCTTCAACAGATAGCAGTGGATGGGAGACCATATAGAAATTGTATGACAAGTCCTTTCCTCTTGCAGCACTCTTCTCCTTCTTTTTCGCTATTTTGTCCTGTCGCTTTTTGGGAAGGTAATCGGTGAAATTTTCAAGGTTCATAAAGTTGTAATACTTGATAAATTTCCGGTCCCCTTCGATAAGTTCACTGATAAAGAAACCCTCTGCCGTCACTGAACTGGTTTTTGAATAGGTACCCATAAAAACATAATGATCGGGCCCCATTTTGGTTGAGGTGATGGAAGTCAGGTTATGATCATTCATCCCAGCCAGGGTAAAAGTTTCAATACGTTTGCCCGTTTCATCAAAAACAAAAGCCTGTGTCCCGGTTTTCTTCGCTTTCAGGTAATAGTTCATATAGACGAAGGCTTCTCCACTCTCCTTATCCACGACCATATTTTCGCACCAGGGTTTCTTTCCGGCAGTAACCTTGATAGGGACCTGTTTTGATGCCCCGGTTTTCAGGTTGATCGTCATCAATCCAAAAGCCTTTTTTTGATAGTATCTCAAAAACAGTGTATTACCACCAATACCATATTCCCACAGGTATAGCTTCCGGGGAAGATTCCCGTTGAAATTGTTGAATTTCATCGTGTTGAAATCGAGGATACTCAGCCGGTAGGTGCGGCTCTTGAAACTCACAAAAAGCAGCACCAGGTTGTCGCCATCCACTTCGAAATAATTCAGGCCCAACTGGCCCGGCAGCTCTATGTTCAATGAATCTAGGCTCTCAAGGTTCTGATCTGTCTTGAGGAATTTCCAACTGGTTTTGCCAAGTCTTGACACCTTATCACCTCCGAAAATCATCATCCCTTTTGCCCCGAACAAGGCTACGTTAAAATTTTCAAAATCGTCGCTGACAGGGAATTCCCTGCGTAATTCCTGATTCACCTGCGCACCTGAAGCCAATGTGCAAAAAAGCAATGCCAATACAATGATCCTTTTCATGTAAGTATGTTTTATTGGATTTTTTGGGATTTCAAATCTACTGAAAAAGTATACAGATTGAATTATTATGTTGGAATATTTATTCTCCAATCAAATATCTCCTGATGGCCTTCCGGGATGATTCACAATTACAGCTATTTTTGCATCCTATTTGGATATTTATGAAATCACGATTCGTCCTGCTTGTTTGTCTGCTATTCGCTTTCGGGGCCATCCAGGCCCAAACGTTTATGAAGTCATACGGAGGTCCCGGAGACGAATACGGAAGGTGGATCACACAAACATCTGACAGTGGATATGCCATTGCGGGTAGCAATGGGGCTGTAACGCAATCGGTGCTGTTTGACAGCTCGGGCGTTGGTACCGGTTTCGTTGAATTGTGGGTGCGGGTCTGGGATATGAACGGATGTGAAAATGGTGACACCGTTACCATCACTTTTGTAGATTGCACAGGATTGTCATCATTTCCAGACAAACTGCCCATTCGGGTATTCCCCAACCCTTTTCGCAATTTCTTCAGGATTTCATGCGATGCGGGTTCAAACCTTAATATCGGTTATGTGCTGCAGGATGCTCAGGGAAAAACACTGATGAAGGAGGAGCATATTACCTCTCCGCACACAATTTCTGCTGAACATTTATCCACAGGGATCTATTTCCTGTACATCAGTGACGGAGCCCAAACCGTAAGACACAAAATCATAAGATACTGAATCGCCTCTTAATCAATAAAATACCCTATACCTGGCTTTTAAATCAAAGGGAAAGCAGGGTGATTGAATAAAATTTTTCATTACTATACCAATTCTATAGATTTTATATTATATTTGAACCCTCAAAACCAAGCGTATGAAAAGGAATTACTTCGTGATGATGATGCTGGCAACGGCGTTGATGCTTGCCGGCAGCGAAATGGCTGCACAATCACAGATAGGAATCGGAGCTGAATTGCGACCACGGCTGGAGATCCGTGACGGATATCAGAAGATTGCAGAGGATGGTGCTGTCCCAACAGTGCTGATCTCGCAACGGAGCAGGTTGATGTTCAATTTTAACAGTGAGCATGTAAAAGTAAAGGTTGTCCCGCAGGATGTCAGGATATGGGGAGATGAGAAGATCGCCAACACCACAGGTGTGTTCGGAGACGAAGCATCCCTTGATCTGCACGAGGCATTCGCGGAAATCAAACTTTTCGGTTCATCATGGATCTCCGTCGGGAGGCAGGAGCTGGTCTATGACAACATGTCCATCCTCTCGAATCGCAACTGGAACCAGCATGGAATGGCATCGGATGCTGCGGTGCTCAAATCTGACCTGGGCGGCGTGAAAATGCATCTTGGCGGCACCTGGAACACGTTTAAGGAGAGCAACAGCAACAATTTCTTTCTGCCCGATCGTTTGAAGACCTTAAGTTTCCTCTGGCTCAACAGGAAATTCCAAAACGGATTTAATCTTTCGGCCGTGCACCTGGCGACAGGAATCACAGAGACAGACACCACCAACGCGCTGCAATTCAGGCAGACTACAGGTCTTTATGCCGAATACAGAAAGAAATACACTGCACTGAACGGGAACATCTATTATCAGTACGGTAAAAACCAGCAGGGGGTAAAGGTGAGTGCCTGGATGGCTGATGCCGATATTTCGCAACGGTTCGGGATCCTTACCGCCGGACTTGGATTGGGATACCAATCGGGGAACAGGGTAGCGCCCCAGTATCGCACCATCGACAAAAGGTTCTACGACATCTACCGTGCAAAGCACAAGTTTTTTGGTTTTATGGACTATTTCACCAACATTCCGGGGCAGACTGCCGGTGGCGGCCTGGCAGATTATTACTGGTACCTCGACTGGAAAATGACAGGGAAAACAAGCCTGAGAAACACCGTGCATTACTTCATGCTGGCACAGACCAACCCGGCAACCCCTGCGGAAAAGCACCTCGGTTACGAAAACGACCTGATCCTCTCGCACAGGTTTTCACCCTGGGGCATGGT
>JAWOGX010000142.1:0-4129 GCA_046496455.1 Bacteroidales bacterium
TGTACAGAAGATACCTCCTTCGTTTCCCCAGCCATATCCATGCATAAACCATAAAAATAACAGCAAGGATCGGAAATATCGTATGCATGGTGCCGGTGGTGATGATCATCGTTCCCACGTACTCTTCCGATCTTCCCATCACAAAAAGCTTGATCGCCGAAGCCAGGATCTGGATCACAAAGAGAAAAAACACAAACCTGTTGATCCTGAATAGTTTGTTTGGTGTGAATGGAAACATGTATACCGCTGCAAAGAGCAGGAAAGCATTCAGGTGGTGCCTGAAATAGGAGAAACTGTCGAAATTGAGTGCCTGGCTGAGGATCGAGGCAAGGAGGTAAAACAGTATGAATATCAGGAAGATGGTGGTGCCGGGAATATGTTTTGCTGAAGAACCTTTTTCAAAAAGTGCAATGAGGAAAAAGAACCAGACCAGGATTTCGATGACCCCTTTGATGATCCCCATAGGGATGCCAAGCATCGAGAATACCCCCTGGAAATAAACCACGAAGAGCAGGGCGTAGAGTGGATTCACCTTCTTCATTACCGCAAAGATGGCGATTGGGATAAAGATGATGAAAGCCAGGATGTAGTCAGTCATGGGCTCAGGCTGTTACCGTGAGCAAATTTGGGGAAATTATCCCAATCTGAGGGGTGTTTTTTGGGAGCCTGACCAAAATATCAGCAAATCAGGCCTTTGTGTCATCAAGCTGAAGGAGGAAGTCCTCTACCCTCAGGTTGCATCCGCGATTGCGGTGGAAGTCACCGTACTCAAGCACCCAGCCCTCTTCCCCTTTGTCCAGGTAACGGCAGGGTTCATCATTCACCTTCATCTGAAAGGATGTGCGTACACCCCAGTAAGTCTGGATTTCATTGACATAATATTTCCCGTCGGTGCTCTCCAGGATGTCGACATTGAGGGCCCGGATCCCGCTGAGGCGGCTGATCGTGCGCACCAGTTCCAGCAACTCTTTCGGTGGATCAACGCAGGCCATCCTCTTGCTCCCCGAGTGGAGTCCGTGACGGGCAAGCTTCTGATGCCCGAAATAGGTGTTGCCCGCCTTCAGGATCCTCCATTCCCATTTCGCAGGGATGTATTGCTGGAAAATGAGGTAGTTATGCTGCCGGTCATCCATCACGGGAACTTTGAGCCATCTCCATTTTTTCCAGCGTGTAAGTCCTGGATTATAAAATCTGAACCTGGTGAATACCCGCCTTACAAGCCTGCCGGCCTGCCCCGCACTGCGCAGGAACCGGATGCCGGAGCCTGCCCCGCCAAGGTTTGGTTTGGACACCAGTGGCCAGGATCTGTTTTCTCCGATAAACTTTTTCGCCTCATCAGCACGGTAAAAAACCCATGTTTCGGGGTGGGGAATGTCATGAATCTTCATCCAGTAAGCCTGCATCCGCTTGTTCTCGTAAAGGAGGTTGCCAAAGAACGAGGGGTACATGGGTGTTTTTTTATGCTGATGGATAAACCACAACCGCTCGTTGTACATCTGTTTCTGTACCTCATTGTCGCCTGCGGCCCTGACGAGGTACCCGTCCACCTCCGCGGCATTCAGGTTTTCCCACCAGTCATTGCTTACGATGTCAATGACCCTGTATTCAACATTGAGTTCCGTGCATGCATTGATATAATGCTTTTCCCAGCCGCCTGGCTCAGTCAGTATGCCCAGTATTGCCATGGTTCAGTATTTTTCATCCGTTTGATCCTCTTTCAGCCCCATGATCCACTCCTTCAGTGCATGGCCGACCGGTTCCCTGACCAGCCTGCGGATCCGTGCATCATCAAACATGGTATCCCCCGATTCCACCAGAAGGTCTGCCACGGGCCACGCTGTATATTCCACAGCCGCGCCATAATGCGCTGCAATCTGATGGGCAGCCTCATCCAGCGTGAGGTGCTCACCGGCAATATTGAATGTCCGGTTCGTTGCATCAGGTGAGCCTGCCAGCATAATCACCTGGTTGCAGAGGTCTTCTATATGGGTGAAAGTCCTTTTCGATGTGCCGTCGCCGTAAAGGGTGATGCACCCATTCCTGCGTGCCATTTTCAGGAAGAAACCTATGGTTCCGAAGCTGTAACCGGTCTGAAAGAGTGTTCCGTAAGGGACGCATATCCTGCATATGGTATAGGGTATTCCCCATCGGTTCGACCAGGCCTGAAGCTGATGTTCGGCCGCAAGCTTGTTGGCGGCATAGACTGTTTTTGCCTCCTTCGGGGCATCTTCATCCAGCGGGAGGGGCGATCCGCGGTAAACAAGCCTTGTGGAGGGGAATACAACCCTGGGGGGATTTTCCCATTCCCTGATGCAGTCCAGGAGGTGGAGCAGCCCCAACTCATTCGATGCCAGGTAGTCTTCATAAGCGTCAAATCCGGCATGGGTGCCGGTAAGTCCTGAAAAGAAGAATACGGTTCCGGTATTTTCCGGTATAATTGAAAAATCAGCCTTACTCCTGATGTCGAGTTTTCTGTATTGGTTTGCCGGGAATTGACTCTCAGGATGAATGTCAAACCGGTACACCGTACAACCCGATCTTTCCAGGATGAAAGCCAGATGGCTGCCGAGATACCCGTTTGCGCCAATGACAGCACAGGGGCTGCTGAAGTGGATGTGTTCACTCATTTCCATCGGTTTGCTCCCTGATGATATAGTTGGGCCTTTGTTTGACGGTTTCGAAGATTTTGCCGAGGTAGAGCCCGATAACGCCCATGATCATGATGAGGATACCTGCCAGGAACCAGATGGAGATGAAGATGCTGAGCCAGCCGCTGACCACGGTGCCCATGACCAGGTACCTGATGACCAGCACGACCGCAATCACCGTCATGGCCAGCACCATCCAGAATCCCGCTTTCATCACCATCCGCAGGGGTTTATCGGAAAAGGACAAGATGGTCATCACGGCCAGCACCACCCGTTTCCGGAAGGAGTAGGAGGACCTCCGGTTGTCTTTCCGTTCATGGTGCTGCACCTCGATTTTTGCGCTTCTGAATCCTACCCACCGGTTGATCATGGGGTAATAGCGGTAGTAATCACCCATCCGCTTCATGGCTTCCACCACTTTGTGGTGGTATAGCACAAAATTGGCCACCGTGGGGTCCACATCGGTTTCAGAAAGGTAGCCCAGCACGCGGTTGAAGGCTCCTGAAGCGATCTTCTTCAGCCAGGGGTCTTTCCGGTTTTTCCGGCTGGCAAAGACGAGGTCGTAGCCTTCGAGCGCTTTTTGGTAAAGGTCGCTGATGAACTCCGGGGCATCCTGGAGGTCACAGTCGAGGGTGACGATCCATTCGCCGCGGGCAAGGTCCAGTCCGGCGTTGATGGCATTTTGCTGGCCGAAGTTGCGGCTCAGGCTGACTCCTTTCACCCTGGGGTTTACAGCTGCCAGCGACATGATGACCTCCCAGCTTTCATCCGGGCTGTGGTCTTCCACAAGAAGTATCTCAAAATCGTCTGTGATTGCCGAAACCGTGGCAGTGATCCGTTCAACCAGCTCGGGGAGGAGAGATGCAGCACCGTAAACCGGGCTGATGACGGAGAAGGAAGGGCGTGGCTGTGTCATGATAACCTCCTTATTTCGTCCAGTGCAGCACTTTGCTGCAAAATGTTATGGTAATGGCGGCTTCGTCGTTCCGGATGCTGGATGATCGCGTGGCATTCTTTCAGGGCGCTGATGAAATGATTGTCGGCCGGCGCCTTGATGATTTCATTGCTCCCCTGGAACTCAAGAAGGATTTCCGGAGCCTCGTCGGCTTTTGGGGTGAATGCCTTCAGCATGGTGAGCTTCCCTTTGCTGCCCCAGAATTCTGTTCTGCACTGGTAGAAATTGTCGAAGCCAAATGCCAGGGATGCCCCAACACCACTTTCTTTTCCTGACAGATATGCACTGCCCCACATCAGGGTGCCGGTTTGCGGATCGGCATGCAATGTTGCCCCGGTCACCTCCAGATGATCCCCGAGATAGTTGAAGGCTGCCCTGAGTGGATACCCTGCCGCATCCATCAGCACACCGCCCCCGATCTGCATGTCATAGCGGAAATTTCCTTCCGGAAGGGGCGGGAACCCGAACATGGCTGAAAAATGCCTTAATTCACCAATGGTTCCATCGTCAAGAATCTGTTTTGCCA
>JAWOGX010000189.1:0-3007 GCA_046496455.1 Bacteroidales bacterium
TACAAGGTTCTTCCGGTCAGCCGCTTCCATGTCCATCTTCCGGTTTCGCTCATCCCTTTTGAAGAACATCCTTACGATGAGCCAGATGAGCAATACCAGCAAAAGCATCGGTAACAGGAATTTCAAAAACTCAATGATGACATATTCCATTTGGTTTGTTTTTAAATGATACGGCAAAGATCGTTATTTCCGATGAAACATAAGTCTGAATTTTCGCTGCTGCTATTGACTTTTTACAAGTACAAAACAGCTATATGCGTTCTGCCGGCATCTTTGAACATTGCATTAAATGTGCTACATTTGCCCCTTTATCCACCATAAAAACACCCCATGAAGAATATGATATCTGACAGAATAAACAGCATGGCCGAATCGGAGACGCTGGCCATGTCGAGGATGAGCAGGGAACTCACAGCCCAGGGGCACCATGTGATCAACCTCAGTATCGGCGAACCCGATTTCAACACACCCGATTTCATCAAGGATGCTGCAAAGAGGGCGCTTGATCAGAATTTCACCCGCTACACACCTGTTCCCGGGTATCCCGATCTTCGCCAGGCAATCTCACGGAAATTCAAGAGGGATAACGGGCTTGATTACAGCCCGGAGCAGATCGTGGTTTCCACCGGTGCCAAGCACAGCATCGCCAACGCCATGCTGGCAGTGGTGAATGAGGGAGACGAAGTGCTTGTCCCTGTGCCATACTGGGTTTCCTACAAGGAGATCATCAAACTTGCCGGTGGGATTCCTGTGTATATCCCCTCCTCCATCGACACTGATTTCAAAGTCACTGCCGAACAGCTCCGCAAGGCAATCACCCCGCGCACCAAAGTGCTGATCTATTCATCACCCTGCAATCCATCAGGATCCGTTTATACCAGGGATGAACTCCGCACCATAGCAGATGTGATCGCAGAACACAAACAAATCTTCATCATTGCAGATGAGATTTACGAACATATCAATTTTGTCAGCAAGCATGAATCCATAGCACAGTTCGACCACGTTCGTGACCAGGTAATCACCGTAAACGGTGTATCCAAGGGTTTCGCCATGACAGGGTGGCGAGTTGGTTTTATCGGGGCTCCCCTTGCCCTTGCCAAAGCGTGCGACAAACTTCAGGGGCAGATCACATCGGGCACATGTTCCATTGCGCAGAAAGCCTCCATCGCCGCCATGGATGCAGATCCTGAGCAGACTACCGAGCTGATTGAGATGAAAAAAGCTTTCAGGGAGCGGCGCGATTTTCTGATTGGACTGCTGAAGGAGATCCCCGGCTTTAAGGTGAACACACCGGAGGGTGCTTTTTATCTCTTCCCTGATGTGAGCGACTGGTTTGGAAAGAGTTATGATTCCGGCACCATCGCCAATGCCGCCGACCTCAGCATGTACCTGCTCAACGACGCCCATGTGGCGCTGGTCCCCGGCGACGCCTTCGGATCCCCCGAATGCCTCAGGTTCTCGTATGCCACATCAAAGGAGGAGCTTGCCGAAGCGGTGAAAAGAATCAGGGTTTCGCTGGCAAAACTTCAGTAGCCCTTTCCTGAAAAACAGTTTCATAAGAAGAAAAATGCAATTATTCACAAAAGATACCGCAGAGCAACTGTTTGAAGAATTCAGACTGAAGAGGGTAATGGTGATCGGGGATGTGATGGTTGACGCCTACCTGTGGGGCAATGTTGACCGGATTTCACCCGAGGCCCCGGTGCCGGTGGTGGCGGTAACGCGGCGCAGCAGTTGTCTGGGAGGGGCAGCCAATGTGGCGCTCAACCTGAAGGCACTGGGTGCCGAAACGCTGCTTTGTTCGGTGGTGGGCAACGATCATAAGGGGGATGAACTGATCCAGCTGTTGCATGATGAGCATATGGACAGCAGCGGCATCCTGAAGAGTGACCACCGCATCACGACCACAAAGTTCCGCATCTTTGGCAACAGGACCCAGATGCTCAGGGTGGATGAAGAGACAACCCTCCCGCTGGAACCTGTTGACACTACTGCTTTCATCTCGATGCTCAGGCAACGTATAGAGTCATCTCCCTGGGATGTGATTATCTTTCAGGATTATGACAAAGGACTGATCACCCAGACATTGATTTCGGAGATATGCTCCCTTGCGGCAGCACGGGGCATTCCGGTAGCTGTAGATCCAAAACGCCGCCATTTTACTGATTATCGCGGAGTGGCACTTTTCAAACCCAACCTGAAAGAGTTCTTTGAAGGGGTGAACCACGAACCTGTTGCCGCAGACACTGCTGAGTTCCAGATGGCCGTTGATCAGTTTCAGGAGAATCAGCAGATTGAGATCGTGTTGATCACACTTTCGAGCGAGGGGGTATTTGTCAGCTGGAAAGGGCACGGCACCATACTTCCTGCACATGTGCGCGATGTGTCTGATGTGTCGGGGGCGGGCGACACCGTGATCAGCGTTGCTGCACTGGGTCTTGCCTGCGGGCTTACACCCGTGCAGCTCTCCGCCCTGGGCAACCTGGCTGGGGGGCTTGTGTGTGAAGAGGTTGGCGTGGTGCCTGTCAACCGCGAGAAACTGCTCAGGGAAACCCTCCGGCAACTGACGTGAAATGGATCCAAGGCTGAACAATCCATCACCGGGGGTGTTATCCGGAATAGGACTTAATGCGTATCTATGACTAAACCTTTGGCCGACTTTCGTGCAAACTACAAGCTGGGCGCCCTTCGCCGTGCTGACCTCCACGCCGATCCTTTCGTCCAGTTCGGCACATGGTTCTCCCAGGCTTCGGAAGCAGGGGTTCCCGAACCCAATTCCATGACACTCTCGACAGCCACCTCCGATGGAAAACCCTCTTCAAGGATGGTTCTGCTGAAAGATTTTACAGAGCGCGGTTTTGTGTTTTATACCAATATGCAAAGCAGAAAGGGCGGGGAGTTGCTGGCCAACCCTTTTGCTTCACTGCTCTTTTTCTGGCCCATGCTGGAACGGCAGGTCAGGATTGAAGGGGGCGTGGCTGTAGTCACTGAGGAGGAGGCTGAA
>JAWOGX010000194.1:0-4667 GCA_046496455.1 Bacteroidales bacterium
ACTCTTCATACCGGCTCAGGAACCAGAAAGAAGCCGCAAAGATGTCGAACGGAACGATTGCGTTTTCAGACTCACGAGGACAAAGGACAGGCATACCATTTCGGGTTGCGAAATGGGGCTTTCCCGTGGCAATCCCGGTTTCAAAAAGCAGGTTCACTGCCGGAACGGAAGGAACGCCCGGAATGACCTGGTCTCCGTAAACAATTCTGACATCATCAGAGTTCAGGAATAATTCTTCCGAGGTGGTGATGTCGATGTGCAACCCTGCAAAATCCCGGAAAAGTGTCTGGGCAACAAATCTCAGGCGTGGAGTTTCTCCGCGTGGGGAAAAGAGCAGGATGCGACCAGTTTCTGGCATTAGTGGAAGTTCATCAGACCGTGATCTGCAAAGCTAAAATATTTTTCATCTCCTACGATGATGTGGTCAAGCACCTGCGTGTCCATCAGTTTGGCCAGCTCACAGATTTTCTCGGTGAGTTTCCGGTCTGCATCTGAGGGTTGTATGTTGCCGGAAGGATGGTTGTGAAACAGGATTAGCCCCGAAGCTTTGTTTTCGAGGACCAGGGCGTATATCAGTCTGGTATCCACAACGGTACCCGCAATTCCCCCCTTGCTGATCTGCACGGTTTTGATAAGCATATTGGCCCTGTTGAGCAGGGCAATCCAGAACTCTTCATGCTGCAATCCCCCGAATACCGGCTGCACCAGCTCCCAGGCGAGTGCGGAAGAGGTGATCATTGTTTTTCTGCTTACTTCCTCCGACCGGTGGCGCCGGCCAAGCGCCAGCGCTGATAAAATCCGTGTGGCTGAAGCCATCCCGATACCCCGGATCTTCATCAGTTCATGTACCGATGCTGATTCCAGCTTCCGCAGTGAACCTCCGAAATAGCCCAGTACGCGGCGGGACAGCTCAACTGCCGTCTCATTCCTGCTCCCCGACCCCAGGATGATCGCGAGTAACTCTGCAGTACTCAGCACATTGCTTCCCCCTGACGCCAGCTTCTCCCTGGGCCGTTCCTCTACAGACCACTCCCTGATGGTCATACGATTCTTTTCTTCGTACTCCATAATCTTTTCTTCGGATATATGCATCAAAGAACCAAAAACGGACACAAAAAAAAAGGTGCCCTGATAGAGCACCCCTGGAATATATATAGGTTTTACGGATTAAGACAAGGAGCTAACCAATCGCGTGAGCTTTGATTTGAGGTTCCCTGCCTTGTTTTTGTGAATCACATTCCTCTTGGCATTTCTGTCAATCAATGATACCAGTTCCGGAAGTTTCTCTTCCGCTTCCTGCTTGCTGGTCAATGACCTGAAATTACGGATGGCATTGCGCATGGTTTTGCCATAGTAACGGTTTCTTACTTTCCTTACTTCGGTTGACCGAATCCTTTTTAATGCTGATTTGTGATGTGCCATGCTATCTTTTCGGTTTAAATACTTGTTCGGTTTTGAGCGTGCAAAGATACTAACTTTTTTTATTCACAAAAAAGTTTCTGAATCAGAATTTTGAAAAATCTTTCAGGATGAAACCGTTTTTTGGGTTCATGTGTTATCTTTACCCTCCTCCTCAAAAAAAAAAATATTAGGTTTGCACCTCTTTTTCCATAGGAAAAGAAGACTATTCGGAAACTATGACTACTGCCGTCATCATTACATTGTGTATCATTGTTGTGGCAATCATCCTGTTTGCCACGGAGCTCCTTTCCATCGATCTGGTCGCCCTGGTGGTGATGGTCTCGCTCATCCTGTTTGGGGTGATCACGCCCGAACAGGGTGTTGAGGGGTTTAGTAACAAAGCAACAATCACTGTGGCGTTTATGTTCGTGCTGAGTGCGGCGCTGCTCAAGACTGGCGCCCTGCAGTACGTTGCATACAGGCTTTCAAGGACGTTCCGGTATAATTTCAATGGCGGGCTGATTCTGATGATGCTGATGATTGCAGTGATATCAGCCCTGGTGAACAACACTCCGGTTGTGGCTGTCTTTATTCCGGTTATTCTGCAGATCGCCCATGCTTCCGGGCAGAATCCCCAAAAGATGCTCATACCCCTTTCGTTTGCTTCAATCTTCGGAGGCACCTGCACTTTTATCGGAACCTCCACCAATATCCTGGTGAGCGGCATTGCTGAGCGGGAAGGGCTACGTGCCTTCGGTATGTTTGAACTCACCCCCATGGGACTTATCTTCCTTGTGGCCGGGGTGGGATATATGTTTTTTTTCGGGAAGAAGTTGCTCCCCGACAGGAGGTTTGGTGCGAAGCTCGAAGATAAGTTCGATATGCACGATTACCTCACTGAGATTGAACTGATGGATTCCGCTGAATCGGTTGGAAAGCCCATCATGGACAGCCTTCTGCTCAAGGAGCTTGAAATGGACATTATTGAGGTGCGAAGGGGAGAGGAGAAATTTATGTTGCCGGCGGGCGATTTCGTCCTGAAAGCCCACGACATCCTTAAGGTGAGGTGCGATGTGGGAAAGATCAAAACCCTGAAAGACCGTGCGAGAATCAGTGTCACCTCATCCTGGCGGATTGGCGAGGATGACCTCAGGGGGAAGGAATCCACACTGGTGGAGATGGTGATCACTTCAAACTCCGAGTTTCATGGCAAGACTCTTAAGGAGATCGACTTCCGGCAGCGGTTCAGAGCCATTCCGCTCGCCATCAGGCACAGGGAAGAGGTGGTCCATGAGAATCTCTATCAGGTTCCGCTGATGGCCGGAGACCTGATCCTTGCCGAAGTGAAGAAGCACTACATCACTGAACTCAAGAAGCAGCAGAAAAACCAGGACACGCCATTTGTGATGCTTTCCGAAGACCCGATGATTGACTTTAACAAGCCCAGATTCATCCTGGTGATTTCGGTGATGCTTTCCGTCATGGCCCTGGCCACAGCGGGAATCGTGGATATTATGCCCGCTACCGTGGCGGCTGTGACTCTGCTGGTGCTTCTGGGTACGATGAAAATGAAGGAGGTGTATGAGGCAATCAACTGGAAAGTGGTGTTTCTCCTTGCCGGTTCGTTAAGCCTTGGTGCAGCGATGTACAATACAGGACTGGATCAGATTATTGCCAATGGCATCATTGGCTTTCTTGGGCAGTGGGGGCCGCACGCCATCCTTTCAGGGTTGTACCTGGTCACCACAATCCTTACCAGCATCATGTCGAACAATGCCACAGCAGCGCTACTCGCCCCGATAGCCATTGCTACGGCGGCAAGCATGGGGCTTAGCCCTACCCCCTTCCTGATGGCAGTCACTTTTGCTGCCTCTGCCAGCTTTATGACACCAATCGGTTATCAGACCAATACCATGGTATTCAGTGCCGGGCAATATAAGTTTCATGACTTCATCAGGGTGGGTACCCTGCTCAATTTGCTTTTCTGGATCCTCGCCACTTTCTTTCTTCCGCTCATTTATCCATTCTGAAAGGGGCATCCTGTGAATTGACTATTTTTGGCAATGGAATTACAGAAACATATACCCCGGTTGACTGACGTGCAGCTCGAAATGTTGGCCGGGCTGGAGGGTCACTACCGTTTCTGGAACGAAAGAATCAATGTCATCTCCAGGAAAGACATGGAGCACTTCACGGAGCGGCACCTGTTGCATTCCCTGTCCATCGCTTTCTGGTTCGATTTCAAACCGGGGACAACCATACTGGATGTTGGCACCGGGGGTGGGTTTCCGGGGATACCCCTGGCTGTGCTATTCCCCGAAGTTGAATTTACCCTTGTGGATTCCATAGCCAAAAAAATCAGGGTGGTGCAGGAGATTGCCACTGCGGTGGAGCTAAATAATGTAAGGGCAGTGCAGGCGCGGGTCGAGCAGATGCATGAGCGTTTTGATTACGTGGTGAGCCGGGCGGTAACCAGGCTTCCCGAATTTGTCAGGCTGACTGCTGGACGGGTCGCCCGGAAAGGATTCAACGATATGCCAAACGGTATTCTATACCTGAAGGGGGGTGATTTCGGGGACGAGCTGGCTGAACTCAATGGTTGGAACCAAAGGCTGTATCATCTTCAGGAAAAGCTCACAGACCCTTTCTTTGAAACCAAGAAACTGGTATTCCTCAGCCGCGATTCACTTTCCTGAAAAAACATTACCTTTACCCCTTTGTTTTAGTTATCAAACCCCAAAACGAAAACATATGAGCAATTCAATCGAACAACTGGTCCCACAGGCTGTATGGAAGCACTTCTACAGTCTCACACAAATCCCGCGTCCTTCAAAAAAGGAGGCTGCTGTTGTGGCATTTATGGAAACATTTGCCAAAGAGCATAACCTGGAATTCATTCTCGACAAGGTGGGCAATGTGATCATCCGGAAGCCGGCTACTCCCGGCATGGAGAACCGGAAGGGGATTATCCTTCAGGGCCACCTGGATATGGTTCCGCAGAAAAACAACGATACGGTACACGATTTTGAAAAGGACCCCATCGATGCCTTTGTTGACGGAGAGTGGGTGACGGCAAACGGAACGACCCTGGGCGCCGATAATGGCATAGGTGTGGCCGCTGCCATGGCCGTTCTGGAAGCCAAAGAGATTGTCCATGGACCGATTGAGGCGCTGATGACGATTGATGAAGAGACCGGCATGACCGGTGCTTTTGGCCTGGAACCTGGGATACTTAACGGTGACATCCTGATTAACCTGGATTTGGA
>JAWOGX010000222.1:0-4590 GCA_046496455.1 Bacteroidales bacterium
AAAAGACGGGAGTTCCCGGCGTGCCGGATGTGCCAAGTGCGTTATCCTGATGACAGCTGGCGCAAAAGATGGGTTTAATATTAGGGTTGAAGCCAGTTACGGATTCATGTTCATCCAGAATGTGCTGCTCATTGGTATGGCATCCTGAACTGACACAATTGATCTCATTTGAAACCGGAATAACTGATTGGGTGCTTGCAAGAAGATTGTTGCCCGGATCAAACAATTTGATCAAGGTTAGCTGGTAAGGATGCTCATTGATCAGGTCATTGTCGGGGAATGGCGTGATCGGTATACCATCTGCTATGAAACTGTTCCCGTTAAGGACCATTGGTCCGGAAAGTCCATTGCCGGTAAGGCCCGTATCAGCCGGTAAGTTTACCCCAAAGATTGATGAAGCATATGTCCAGAAATTGGTCTTATTTACAGAGTACGAGTTCCCGGGAACTTCATAGGTCACTTGCATGCCGAGGGTTATAACTTCAGGCAGTGATGTTGCTGATCCTATCTTTATTACCTGGGCATGTTGGTTGTTGTAAGGCGGAAGGATGCAAAGGTTCTCGAAGTACCTGTTGGCACAATGCATCCCCAGATCGTTCCATGCCAATATAATATGAGTGCCGGACCTGACCTGCGTCAACTTGTCCGATTGCTTTTCGATCGTCATCTGTGGGATGTGTAAGGATGTCGCAATCCATAGGATTCCAATGCCCACCGCGAGTAGAAGAAGTTTTTGTTTCATGGATTTGATGTTGAATTCCTGAGTTCTAACAGAGGGAATGATTTTTTAAAGGTAATACACTATTAAGGGATATTTACCTTATAGTCCCGGATTGCTGATATTTTATCAGAATAATTGTTTAATTCTTACACCCGGCACCCGCAATAAACTAACTTAGTGTAACTTAGTGTAAACTTCATTTACTCAGTGGTTAAAATAACTTAGATTCTCGCAGAAGTTAAGGAGGTTAAAGATATTTCCGAACTTTTTCTTTTTTCTATGAATTTATATCTTTGTTATGAATTAGTTGATGGCACCTGGTCATCACATGTCACTTTGTTCTGACAATCAGATGGATAAGCAGCGTTTTATAAACGGGTCAGATGTACTTTGATTGAAAGATGAAAACCATTGATAACCAAAATCAGTAATGTTATGAAAACTATCAGCTTTATCCTGGCATTTCTCATGATCGCGATGGCTTCATTGATTATCGTGTCATCTTCATGCAAAAAAGAAGATTCAACATCAGAAGAAACTCTTAAAATCGGTGTTTTGCTTGGATTCAGCGGTGTAGGCAGTCAGAATGCCGTTGAAACAAAAGCCGCACTTGAAATCTGCCTCGAGGACATTGCAGATTACATCGACAGAAATGACCTTGACATTGATGTTGAACTGCTGATTGAAGACACCCAATCGGACACAACCCTGGCAAAAACCAAAATGCAATCACTCGTTGACCGTGGGGCGCGCCTGATCATCGGGCCGTACACCAGTACGGAAGCCCTGGCAATAAAATCCATCGCCGATAATGGCAATGTGCTGTTGGTATCCCACTCAGCGGTGTCAACTGCCCTGGCCATACCCGGGGATAATTTCCTCCGTTTCGCACCCTCCGACCAATATCAGGCTGAGGCATTGAACGCAATGCTTGAGTCCGATTCCATAAAAGGCATTGTTGCAGTGGTACGCAACGACTTGTGGAGCAACTCCCTGATGGAAGCGGTTGATGATGTGTATACCGCCAACGGTGGAAACGTGATTTCATTCATTCCCTTTGAGCCGGAGACAACGGACTTTTCTGCTGTGGTGAATGATGTGAAATCAGCGCTTGCCACAGGGGTTGCAGCCTATGGAGCCGACAAGACCGGTCTTTACTTCGTTTCCTATGGCGATGGCACTGAATTACTGAATGCATTGAGCAACGGGGGGCTTGCAACGCAACACAAAATTTATGGTGCCTCTGCCTATGCCCAGAATGCTACCCTGACATCTGATCCTGTTGCCGCTGCTTTTGCCAGGGACGGTGAAATGCAATGTCCGGTCTTTGGTTTTGATGAGAGTGCAGCCAACACCTATGAACCTATCCAGCAGAGGTTGGAAAATGTCATTGGAACAAAGGCAAGCATCTATGCATTGGCCGCCTATGATATCCTATGGACAGCCTTTCTGACTTCCATTACCCAGAACCCGGATTCCGAATTTGACGCATTCAAGTCCCACTTCATTGAAATCGCCAATTCCAGGTTTGGTGCTACAGGCAGGACCGAACTTGATGAAAACGGTGACAGAAAACATGTTTTTTACGATTTCTGGACCGTTGAAGAGGAAACGACTAATACATACAAATGGGTAATCTCTGCCAAATACAGCACCACCAGCAAAATGCTGATTAAAAGGTGATCTCCTTCACCGCCATAAAAACCACACCTTAACTGGTAAACATTTCGCCAACGATCTACAGGCTGGTCTATTACCGTAACTGCGATCATATCAATGCCCCTGCCACCGTTACCCTTCAGTTCAGATGCATCGGCGACACCATCTGTTTTAACATCTGGGGGCATGACCAGGACAACGGGAAAGCCGGGTTGTTTGCTGATGAACGATGAAATCACGCTGCGTAGAAGGAAACCCTTGATTGAAGGGTATCTCTGGCCGGCTGCCACGAAGCGGCCCTTGCTGAAGCGGCCCCATAGGAGGCAACTCCAGCGGGATCATTCCTGAGCCGAAGGCACAAAGGAATGAAGTCAGCAGATTCTCCTCTTGAATCAGGGGTCTCCCGCAGGCACAGGATCCAGGAGGGGGAGCAAGATACCGGAAGCCATCAGACACCCTTCACCTCCCTTTTATTGTCTTTCGATTGACATTCACTGAAATACATCGCATTTCTGTCCGACAGCATCATTCCCGATCGGTTTTTATTTCAAATGAAAAACTTTGACAATGAAATCACGCCGCTTAATGCTCTTTATCATGCTTGCAGGGTTCAGTCATCTCCAGGCTCAAACATCCATCACCCTTAGTTTCACCGGACAATTGAATGGATCCCACCTCCCACTTGATAGTATCTGCATCCGGAACCTTTCCCAGGGTGGCGACACCACCATCATCGGTAATGACACCACCATCCTGCTTGATGCATCCATTGGAATCGAGAAAACCACCCTTCAGACCGGAGAAAACCTCCGCCTTCTTCCGGTCTTCCCAAACCCTTTCAATGGCACCACTACGGCCCGGTTTCAACTGACACAACAGGAGCAGGTGACCCTCAGTCTCTTTGATCTCCGGGGAAGTGAGCTTACAAGCTATACCGGCCTTTTCTCTGCCGGTGAGCACCGCTTTACGCTGCATACAGGCAATGAAAGGGTTTCCCTGCTGTCTGTAGCGACTGCCTCTCATCGCCATGCGCAGAAACTCATCCCCATTGGAAATTGCAACGGTGCCTCCCGGATTGAGCATTCCGGATGGAATAACGGCTCTGCAGGAATGAAAAAAGGGATCGCCTCCTTCCCATGGATACCGGGGGACAACCTCCTTTTCACCGGGTACTCCCAGAATGGAACAGACACCATCACAGACAATCCGAACCTTTCAACCACCTATACTTTTCAATTTCTCCCCCTGATACCTTTACCTGTCGCCAACTTCATTGCAAGCGATACAGCTATCTACCTCAATGACACGGTCCATTTCACCGATTTATCGCTCCACTCCCCCACTTCCTGGACCTGGTACTTCGGTGATGGAAACAGCAGCCAGCAGCAAAACCCCTCCCATATTTACACCACCCCGGGCATCTTCACCGTAAGACTTATCGCCGGCAACACATCCGGTTATGATACCCTGACCCGAAACAACTACATTACTGTCTCCGTCCTCTGCCCTCCCACGGTGACAGACATCAACGGCAATGTGTACAACACAGTTCTGATCGGTTACCAGTGCTGGATGAAAGAGAACCTGAAAGCAAGGAACTACAATACGGGACTGCCGGTTTCAATCATCACCGACAACGTTGCGTGGGCAAGTAGCTCCTTCGGCGCCCGATGCTGGTACAACAATGACTCTGCAACCTATGCTGCCACCTATGGCGCATTGTACAACTGGTTTGCTGCCGGCACCGGGAATCTTTGCCCCGCCGGGTGGCACGTCCCTGCCGATGCTGAATGGACTGTCCTGACTGACTTTGTGGGAGGTCTATCCGTTGCCGGAATTCACCTCAAAGAAGCAGGTACTGCACACTGGAACAGCCCCAACTCCGGCGCAACCAACTCCACCGGATTCACTGCCCTTCCCGGGGGGGCTCGTGGTGCCGGAACAGGAACCTTCGCTGATATCGGAAACAGCGGATTCTGGTGGTCATCCACTCCATCCTCTGCAACTCAAACCTGGATAAGAAACCTGTCCCACAATATGATGACTGCAGGCAGAGGCAGTCTCCTATATGCTTTTGGGCTATCTGTGCGTTGCGTCAGGGATTAGCATCCCCTTATTTCCCAAGGAACTCCAGAATCAGCCTGGCGACATCATCCGGCTGGATTTATGTATCTAATGTATCTCTCACCTGCGAATGATAAACTTCCGGG
>JAWOGX010000214.1:0-8617 GCA_046496455.1 Bacteroidales bacterium
TGTCTGATCGCTATGTTGTGCTCAGGAAAAACCAGGTTCCCGATTTCAAGGAAGACCAGTTGGAGGTATTCAAACCCAAAAGATTGTCAGGTCGTTCGGACAGACAAATGATTGTTTATTACAATATCCTGAATATTTTAGGCGACCGCCTGGGAAAAAATCCTTTGGCGAACGTTACCCTCTCAGGGGCATCTGCGGATGGCATTGCTGACGGATTGGCAATGGCAGAGTCGGTCAAGAAATACCTTGTTGATGTATTTGGTATTGATCCTGTCAGGATTAAAACTGAAGGCAGTCTGAAACCCAGGCTTCCATCAGAAAAACCGGGTGGAACCAAAGAGCTTGAGCTCCTTCGTGAAGAAGACCGAAGGGTTACAATCTGGAGCGACTCACCTTCCCTGATGATGCAGTTCCAAAGTGGTCCCGATGCACCGTTTTTGCCTCTTGAGTTTTATGTGATCCAGGAAGCACCACTTGATAGTTATGTTACTTTCAATGCTGACGGGGCAAAAAAAGCCTTTTCCTCATGGTCATTGGAGATCAGGGACGAAAATGGCGCAATGCAGAAATTCGGCCCCTATACTGTCGAAAAGGTAAGTATCCCCGGAAAACAGATCCTGGGAGTCAGACCGCAGGGTAACTATACGGTAACCATGGTGGGTGTAACGCCAAATGGCCAGATCGTGAAAAGGGAGACTGAAGTTGAAATGGTGCTCTGGAAACTGTCGGAAAGGGAGGAAGGAATGAGATACAGCCTGATTTTCGACTTTGCCAAATCAGATGCCATTGCTGCTTACGGAAAATACCTGACTGATGTGGTAATCCCGAAGATCCCCGTAAACGGCACAGTAATCATTCATGGGTATACCGACATCATTGGTTCTGAAGAAAATAACCTTGATTTGTCATGGGCGCGTGCCGATGAGGCCAAAAGGATATTGGTCGATGGACTTGCGACAGCAGGGCGAAAAGATGTGAAATTTCAATCCTATGGATTCGGCGAGGATCAAGACCTGTCTCCATTCGCAAATGATACGCCTGAAGAACGCTTCTACAACCGTACGGTTATCATTGATATTATCCCCGCCCAATAAGGCGATGGGGTAAATGCTCACTAAACTTTTATTGATCAGCAGAGGCTGTCCCAAAAGGGCAGCCTTTGTTTTTTTTCAGGACTTGGTTCCATAAAAAACCACTTGACACCGATGATAAAAATGATTAAATTGTCGACAAAAAAATGATCAGTATTTAATCGTTTAGGTGTTTAGGTGTTTAGTTGTTTAGAGTAACCCCTCAACATCCTCAACATCTCAACATCCTCAACATCTCAACATCCTCAACATCATGAACCGCACCATCCTCCACATGGACCTCGACACCTTCTTTGTATCGGTGGAGCGGCTGGTCAACAGCCGGCTCAACGGCATACCCGTGATTGTGGGGGGGATGTCGGACCGTGGGGTGGTGGCAGGGTGCAGCTATGAGGCGCGGCAGTTCGGGGTGCATTCAGCCATGCCGATGAAGATGGCCCGGATGCTTTGCGGCGATGCCGTGTTTATCCGCGGCGACATGGGGCGTTATTCGGATTATTCCCGGATGGTGACCGACATCATTGCGGAGGAGGCGCCGCTGTACGAGAAGGCCTCCATCGATGAGCACTATTTAGACATCACCGGGATGGACCGTTTCTTTGGCTCACTGAAATGGTCGAAAGAGTTGCGGCAGAAGATCATCCGCGAAACGGGGCTCCCCATCTCGCTGGGGTTGTCGGTGAACAAGACGGTTTCGAAGATCGCCACGGGGGAGGCGAAACCCAATGGCGAGCGTGAGGTGCCATATCCCCTGGTGCACGACTTCCTTGATCCCTTGCCCATTAGCCGTATGCCGATGATCGGCGGGAAGACCTTCACCCTGCTGCGCTCCATGGGTATCGCCACCATCGGCACCCTCAGCGCGATCCCCCGCGGGATGGTGGTGCAGGTACTCGGTAAAAACGGCGAGATGCTCTGGAAACGCGCCAACGGCATCGACCACACCCCCGTGAAACCCTACAGCGAGCAGAAATCAATGAGCAAGGAGTGCACCTTCGAGAACGACACCATTGACCTGGTGATGCTCCGCCAATCACTCGTCACCATGGTCGAAAAACTTGCCTTCCAGCTCCGCAATCAGCAAAAACTCACCGGATGCATCACCATCAAAATCCGCTATGCCAACTTCGACACCCACACCCTCCAGAAACAGATCCCGTACACCGCCTTCGACCATGTCATCATCCCCATCGTGCGTGAACTCTTCGACCGCCTTTACCAGCGACGGATGCTCATCCGCCTCATCGGCGTGAAATTCAGCCAGCTCGTTGGCGGCAACCAGCAACTCAGCCTCTTCGAGGACACCCCCGAGATGATCAGCCTCTACCAGGCCATGGACAAAATCCGCAACAAGTATGGGAGCGGTGCGGTGAAAAGAGGGGTAGGGGTGAGGAGTTGATTTAATTAGAAATTAGGAATTAGAAATTAGAAATTAGGAATTAGGAATTAATATAAAATCAGATAAATATGAAGAGGAATGTCATTCAGGAGAAGTCTTATCTGTTTGCGTTAAGCATCATCAAGCTTTATCAGGAATTGAGGCTTCGGAAAGAGTATGAGCTTGGAAAACAAGTTTTAAGGAGCGGAACCTCGATTGGTGCCAATATTGAAGAGAGTATTGGTGCCCAGTCTGATAGGGATTTCTTTTCAAAAATGAATATAGCTCACAAGGAAGCCAGAGAGACCTACTATTGGCTCCGATTACTGAAAGATGCAGAAATAATCAGTCAAAAAAGTGCTTCGACCTTGTTGTTTGAATGTAATGAACTGATAAAACTATCTGCAAGCATCATCACTACCATCAAGAAAAAAAACGAAAAAGCAGAAAAGCCATAAGAGCATTAACAAATTCCTCATTCCTCATTCCTCATTTCTAATTTCTTAAGCTTCATGTCCATCCATGCACATTCCTATTACAGCCTCAGATACGGCGTCATGTCGCCGGAGCAGCTTGTGCGGCGTGCCAAAGCGCTGGGGCATGATGTTGTGTTGCTTGCCGATATCAATAACAGCAGTGCATTCCCGGAGTTTGTGAAGGCATGCGGTGAAGAGGGGGTGACGCCGGTTTGCGGCATAGACTTCCGGCGCGACGGCCGCGCGCTCTGGACCGGTATTGCCCGCAACAACGACGGGATGCAGGAGTTGAACGAATTTCTGAGTGAACACAATATCCAGGGTGTTGCGTTACCTGAACGGGCTCCCGCTTTTTCCAATGCATATGTGGTGTACCCTTTCGGAACGATTGAGCCCGGCGAACTGCATGAAAACGAGTATATCGGCATTACTCCCGGGCAGATCCGACGCAATGCTTTGACACTGGGTCGTATAGCACATGAACGATTCCTCCTGCACGCCACCGCAACGTTCTCTTCGCAGCAGGAGTTTGAGGTGCATCGTAACCTGCGTGCTGTTGACCTCAATACCCTCATAACCAAGCTCGCTCCGGCTGATATGGCATCACCAGGTGATATGTTGCTGGCGCCCGATATGGTGCGCAGCCATTGTAAGGGTATCCCCTGGCTGCTTGAGAATGCTGAAAAGCTGCTGAAAGGGTGCGCTGTCAGCATCGATTTCTCAACCATCAAGAACAGGAAGACCTTCACCGGAAGCCACTACGATGACAAGCTGCTGCTGGAGAAACTGGCGATGGATGGCCTGAAGCACCGATATGGAAGCAGGAACAAAACGGCACGGCAACGGGTACTGAGCGAGCTGGAGATCATTGACAAGCTTGGCTTTGCTTCTTATTTTCTGATTACGTGGGATATCGTCCGCTATTCGATGGCACGCGGGTTTTACCATGTGGGGAGGGGGAGCGGCGCCAACAGCGTGGTGGCCTACTGCCTGATGATCACCAATGTGGATCCCATTGAGCTTGACCTCTATTTCGAACGGTTCCTCAATCCACGCCGTTCAACACCTCCCGACTTCGATATCGACTACTCATGGAAAGAGCGTGATGATGTGCAGGATTATATCTTCAAGCGTTACGGGCATCGCCACACCGCTTTGCTGGGTGCTACTTCCACATTTAAAGACAAGTCGATATACCGTGAGCTCGGGAAGGTTTACGGGCTTCCCAGGGGGGAGATTGACAGCCTGGTGGAGCGCCCCGGCGACCCTGCCAACGACAACGCCATCACCCGGACAATCATCAGACTGGCAGAGCGGATCGCAGATTTCCCCAACATCCGGAGTATCCACGCAGGCGGCATCATTGTGTCTGAGGAACCCATCACCCGTTATACTGCCCTTGACATGCCACCAAAGGGGTTTCAAACCACCCAGTGGGATATGTATGTGGCTGAAGATCTTGGTTTTGAAAAGTTTGATATCCTGAGCCAGCGGGGCATTGGCCATATCCGCGATACAGCTCAATTGGTAAAGGAGAATCGCGGCATCGCTGTGGATGTGTATGACATCCCGAAATTCAAGAATGATCCGGCGGTGCTGAAGCAGCTGATGGAGGGGGAGTGCAATGGCTGTTTCTACATCGAGAGCCCGGCGATGCGCGGGTTGCTCAAAAAACTCCGGTGCAGCGACTACGTCTCGCTGGTGGCTGCCAGCTCCATCATCAGGCCCGGGGTGGCAAAATCGGGGATGATGAAGGAGTATATCCGGAGGTTTCACAACCCGGAGGGGTTCAGCTATATTCATCCTGTGATGGAGCAGCAGCTGAAGGAGACTTACGGGGTAATGGTTTTCCAGGAGGATGTGCTGAAGATATGCCACCATTTTGCAGGCCTGGACCTGGGAGATGCCGATGTGTTGCGGCGTGCCATGAGTGGCAAAGGGCGGGGTCGGAAGGAGTTTCAGCTCATTGTGCAGAAGTTTTTCGACAACTGCAAGGAGTCTGGTTATCCTGATGCCATCACGCATGAAGTGTGGCGGCAGATCGAGTCGTTCGCGGGGTATTCATTCTCCAAGGCGCATTCGGCGTCGTATGCCGTGGAGAGCTTCCAGAGCCTCTGGCTGAAGGTGCACTATCCGCTGGAGTTTATGGTGGGGGTGATCAACAACTTTGGTGGCTTTTACCGCACGTGGGTCTATTTCAACGAAGCACGGCGGTGGGGGGCTGTGCTGGCGCTTCCCTGTGCCAACAGGAGTGGCTATGTGACGGGTATCAACGGCACCACGATTTACCCTGGCTTGATCCATGTGGCCGGTCTGGAGGAGAAATTCGCAAAGCGGCTGGTGTCGGAGCGGGAGCAGCACGGGGAGTATGCCTCGCTGGAGGATTTTGTGCAGCGGGTAAATCCGGGTCCGGAGCAACTCACCCTGCTGATCAGGATTGGGGCATTTGCCTTCACCGGCAAGCGGAAAGCCCCGTTGCTGTGGGAAAGCCGTATGCTTATCGGCAGGAAGGAGCCGGGACATGGCATGGAGCGCCTCTTTCCGCTTACTGCGAAACCGTTTACCCTGCCCGCGCTGGAGTACGATCCGCTCGAGGATGCCTATGATGAGCTGGAACTGCTCGGATTTCCCATCTCGATGTCGTGGTTCGATATGCTGGAAACCGGATACCGTGGTGATATTGCCGCCCATGAGCTTGGCGATAGGGTGGGGCAGGAGGTGCGGATGCTGGGCAAACTGGTTACCATCAAATATGTACGCACCGTCAGGAAAGAGATCATGCACTTTGCCGCCTTCATTGATGTGCATGGCGAATTTTTCGATACGGTCCATTTCCCCCCGTCGCTGAAACAATACCCGTTCAGGGGTGAAGGGATCTACCTGCTGCGGGGCAAGGTGGTGGAAGAATTCGGGTTTCCGTCGGTCGAGGTCGCCAGAATGGCCAAAATGCCATTGCGGGGGGATCCGCGGGGGCCACGGTAATCGACGCGTTCACGGTAGGATCGACGCGTTCACGGTAGGATCAACGCGTTCACGGTAGGATCAACGCGTTCACGGTAGGATCAACGCATGCGTTGATCCTACCGTGAACCATCGTTCAACATATCCATTTCCCATTTTCGCGGGTTGTTGATAATGTATCGCGTAACCCGTTCCAGGGATTTTTTATCACGAATGATGGAATCATAATACCTGGATTGCCATTCAAATTCATAACCTGACCGATGTGCATATTTTGAAACCGCTGATTTGTACGATCCGATAATGGATGACAATGTGTTTTTACCCTGATTGCGGCAACGTTTTGATCCTGGTGACGATTCTTCGTTTGTCCGCCACTCTCGCTTTTTATTTCCAATCAGGCTAATGATACCATGTACATGATTAGGCATGATAACATGGGCGCCTAGCTCAACATTTTTTGCGTGATTTGGGATTTTAAGCCAGCATTCATTTGCTACCCTCCCTATCTCTGATAGATGCACCTTCCCTTTAATCACAGCACCAAAATAATGGTAACGGTTTTTTGTGCAAATGGTAACGAAATAAGGGGCGTCCCAACCATAATCCCATGACTGCAACCGTCTGTGCACCGTTTTGTAAATTCCCGAAATAACTTTCATTTGATTCGATTTTAACTGGTTAAACAAAAATTGCAAGGGCAAAACCCCAATGCTATTTATGATCTTACCTGTTAAAAACGGAAAGAGAAAAGTAAATTTTTTCGAAGATTATTTCTCGGTGCTGTTGGCTTTGTAGGGTAGAAATTTTTAAAACCTATTTCTGCTTCTTCTTGCTTTTCTTGCGGCCGGTTTCGCCGTCTGCTTCCAGGAATTGCTCCCAGAAAGGCCTGTCGTTGTTGGGTTTTTTGCCTGCACTGCTGTCTGGCTTCTCTGCTTTGGGCTTCCGCTGTGGTTTGCCGGCCGGCCTGTTCTCCGTAAACCCTCTGTTTCCGGGTTTTGGCTTGCTTAGTTCTGCAAAGTTCACTTCAAGGGGGAGCCCCTCGAAATTGGCGCCCCGGAACCCGGCGATGATTTTCGTGGTTGAGGGTGCTTCCACTTCGAAAAAGGAGAAGTTGCGCTGGATGTCGATCTTGCCGATTCTTACATTGCGGCTGCGGCCGTAATCATTGATGAGTCCGATCAGTCGGGGAGGGGTGAGGCCGTGCTTCAACCCTGCATTGATGTAAAGCCGTGAAAACGCGACACTTTCACTGCGTTCGCGGCGCCTGTCCGAACCGCTTTCCCGCCTGTTGCCGCTTTCCCTCTGGTTGCGGTCGTCACGTTGTTCTGCCTTGACATTGATGTCGCCGGCATGCTTGTAATAGTCAAGAAAACGGTTGAATTCGAGCGACACGAACTTCTTGATGAGATCTTCGCGGCTCAGCCATTCCAGTTTCTTGTAAATCACGGTCAGGTATTGCTCGATCTGTTCATCATTCACCAGGATGTGTTCCATCTTGTCCACGAGGTGGAAAAGCTGTTTCTCGCAGATATCCCTTCCCAGCGGCACCATTTTCCGCTGGAATTTTGCCCCTGTGATCCTTTCCAATTCCCTGATCCGTCCCATCTCACGGGTGTGGATGATGGAGATGGAAACACCCTGCTTCCCTGCCCTGCCGGTCCTGCCGCTGCGGTGAATGTAAGCATCCTGGTCGTCCGGGAGATTGTAGTTGATCACATGGGTGAGGTCCTGCACGTCAAGGCCGCGGGCAGCCACATCGGTCGCTACCAGCATCTGCAAGGTCTTGTTCCTGAACCTGCTCATCACGTGGTCGCGCTGCGCCTGCGAAAGGTCGCCGTGGAGGGCGTCGGCATTGTAGCCGTCCTGGATGAGCTTCTCGGCCACATCCTTGGTCTCCTGCCTCGTGCGGCAAAAGATGATGCTGTAAATGCCCGGGTGGATGTCGGCGATACGCTTCAGCGCCAGGTAACGGTCTTTGGCGTGCACCATAAAGAACTCATGGCTCACGTTCTCGGTGCTTACATTCTTCTTGCCGATGGTGATCTCCATCGGGTGGCGCATATATTTGTCAGCGATCTTCCGGATGCCGTTGGGCATGGTGGCGGAGAACAGCAATGTGCGTTTCCCTTCCGGGGTCTCCGCCAGGATCGTATCCAGGTCTTCCTGGAAACCCATATTCAGCATCTCGTCTGCCTCATCCAGTACGAGCCACTGTATCTGCTGCACTTTCAGTACTTTGCGCTTAATCAGGTCGAGTACCCTGCCTGGCGTGCCAACCACAATATGGACGCCATCTTTCAGCTTGTTGATCTGCCTCACGATGTCTGCCCCGCCATAGACCGGGCATATTTTTACCCCTGAAATGAATTTTGAATAATTCTCCAGATCCTTTGTGATCTGGATGCAAAGCTCCCTTGTGGGGCAAAGGATCAGGCCTGATGTGAATGTGGATGAGGTATCGGTGTTTTCCAGCAGCGGAAGCCCGAAAGCTGCGGTCTTCCCTGTACCGGTCTGCGCCAGGGCAATGATGTTTTCTGTGGTGTTCAGAATGGCAGGGATCACTTCTGCCTGCACAGGTGTCGGGGTTTCAAAGCCCAACTGCTCAATGGCCTTCAGTATGTTTGCGCTGAGGCCGCTTTCGTTGAATTGATTCACTTTTATGTGTTTAGTTGTTTAGGATGTTTATCCGCCTGCGGCGGAGTTTAGGA
>JAWOGX010000105.1:0-7265 GCA_046496455.1 Bacteroidales bacterium
GTTTGGTTATCAGAACAGGGTGATTGAGATCAACGGCAACTACACCCTTGAGACCCGCGGCTTCTGGCGCACGTTCGGAAACCACTCCATGGGAGGCCCTTTCATCAACTTCCTGGTGCATGACGAGAAGCGCGGGAGGCTGATTATGATCGACTGCTATGTTTTCAAGCCCAATGAAGATAAAAGGGACCTGGTGCGTCAGCTGGAAGGGATCGCACACACCCTGGTGCTTTAGAACCCATTCAGTTCCATGGTCACGGTCGGGATCAGCAAAAGCAGTCCGACCAGCACGAGCACAATGATGAACGGCCACACCCACCGCACCCATTTGTCGTAAGGGATCCTGGCCACACTCAGCACCCCAAGCAGCACCCCGGAGGTGGGGGTGATCATATTGGTAAACCCGTCGCCAAACTGAAAAGCCATCACATTGGCCTGCCGTGAAACCCCGATAAGGTCAGAAAACTGTGACATCATCGGCATGGTGAGGGCGGCTTTGGCAGATCCCGAGGGGATGATGATGTTGATCATCGTCTGAATCCCGTACATGATGCTCACCGAGGCAAAGCTTCCGGCCGACTGCATCGCTTTGGAGACATAATGGAGGATGGAATCAATCACCTGCCCGTTTTCCAGGATCACCAGGATGCCACCTGCCAGCCCGACAATCATGGCAGCTGAGAGGATGTCCTTTACCCCTTCGAGGAAAAGCTTTGTAATCCTGTTCGGACCGTAATTCATGCTGATCCCCGCCAGGATCCCCATCGCGAAGAAGAGAGTGGCAATCTCCATCACATACCACTGGTAACCCATCACCCCTGCGATGAGGAAAAGGATGGTGAAAAGGAGGAGGTTAAGGATGAAGAAATGGACCGATTTCAGGAGAAGCGGGACGGAGGTGACGAGGAAGAGTGCAGCCAGGAACGGCAGCACCGGCAGGTGATAACTGCGAAGGCCAATCTCAAGGGTGGAATCGGGTTGGAGCCACGCCCAGACAATCAGTGCGGCCTGCACACAACCGTACACAATCCAGGCAGCCACCGGTGTCCTGTACTCCACTTTCCCCTCCTTCTCTGATTCCATGTGCTTGTCGCGCCAGTATTGATCCTCTTCATACACCGGCGAGAGGGCGGGTTTCCGGTGAACTTTTGCAGCATAACGCAACGTCCAGATGATCCCCACGACATTAATGACAATCCAGCACACAAACCGGTATTCAATGCCGGAATAGAGTGGCAGATCCGAAAGCCCCTGGGCGATACCGATGGTGAACGGGTTGAGCAGGGCACCTGCAAAACCGAGGGAGGCTGCCACATAGCAGATCAGCACGCCGGTTATAGAGTCATAGCCCATGGAGATGGTGAGCGGGACAAAGATGATGATGAAGGCAATGGTCTCTTCACTCATCCCGAAGACAGCCCCGAAGACACTGAAGGTGATCATGATCAGGGTGAGGATGATGTTATTTACCCCCAGGAAACGTATGGCACGGAAGCGCTCAAAGCGTCGTGTAAGCCTCAGCATCGACATAATCCCCACATCGATGGCGCGGCTGTCGTTCAGGATCCAGAAGGCCCCGCCAATGAGCAGGATGAAGACAATGATATCGGCTTTATCCACAAATCCCTCGAAGATGGCACTGAACACCTGCCAGGTCTGGGGTTTCCCCTCGTCAAGGTATTGGAATGAACCGGGCACGATCACTTCCCGCGACTTGCCGTCGTATTCCTTCGTGGTACGCTCGAAATGGCCGGCCGGCACGAACCAGGTGAGCATGGCAGAGAGCACAACGATAAAAAAGACAATTACATAGGTGTGGGGGATGTTTCTTTTCCTGGCCATAGTCGCTTCGTAAGTTTGTTTACAGGCACAAACCTAAAGAAATTTCCGGTTTTACTGTGCAACGACAACCAGCATTGATGAGATCAGCAGGCAGGAAGTTCGGGAGGTGCAGGTGAATCTGTGTTGAAAATGCTTCACCTCACGATCCCCACGGGATACACATCTTTCATGGCATCGAAGTAGGGGGTGCGTTCAAACCACCAGTTGTACTGGGCCCACATCTTCGCAGGGGAATCCGGCAGTGTGGCATCGAACGCCTTGAATTCTTCAAGCAGTGACGGGTTCTTCGCGATCATTTCCCGGGCCATTTTCTCCATCACATAGCTTTCGGCATACTCTTTCTGCTCAAAGATGGCATTGAAGAAACCCCACCGCAGAAATGATTCCGGACTGGCCGGCTCCAGGGCATGGACGATGACCCTTGCCGCCTGCTGGTTCACCGGGATCAGTGCCGATCCGGCATGGTAAAGCACCGACTGCGGAATTTCCTGCATCGCAATCTCTTCCACCCTGGTACGCCCCTCATAGGTCTGGGCCGCGAGTTTCACCCCGGAGAATTTCCAGGTCGAAACGGCCATGAGGGTATCCTCCTGCAGGATCTCCATTTTCACACCGTGGCATGCCAGGCGGTAGATGATATCGGACCATTCCACCGGAACGATGTAAGCCCTGGGGATGGTGACCATTTTATCGGGGATGTTATCATGGTACCAATCGAGGGTGAATGTTTGCGGGGTATCAGAGTAGATGAACCAGTCGTTGCCGGTGAGGTCGCTTTGGGTCACGGTGTAGCTGAATCCAAGAAAATCAACCCTGGTGCTTTTATCGGATAACCGGTAGGTAACCGGGAACGGTTCCATGGCCAGCAGACCGGATGAGCACCGTCGGTCGGCTTTCAGGGTTGCAGTGCGGAGGTTGCTGCTTTCACGATTGAGGATCTCCATCGTCTGGATGATGAGTTCAAGGGTTGCCTCCACCCGCTGGTGGTAAGGTTTGAGCATATGGGTTTCCACGAGGATGCCCACGCGGTTTCTTGCAGCAGCATACCCTACAGAATAACGTGGTGAGGAGGCCCAGGTCCGCAGCCCGCTGCGCGGGTCGTGCCAGCGACGGAACGAAACATAGGGAAAGATGGGAAGCCCTTTCAGCTCCATCGCCGTCTCGATGGACGGAATGAAACTGCTGTCGAGCCACTGGGTGAGCACAGGATCCATATTGCCGAGATTTTCCACGGCATAGGTGATCACATATTGGTAATCAGCGCCGTTGGTGGTGTGGATATCCATCAAGGCTTCAGGCATCCATGCACTGAAAAGCTCAAGCCAGGCCTGCATTTCGGGGGCATCCGCCTTCAAAAAGTCGCGGTTGAGGTTCAGGTTGGTGGGTGTGGTGCGCCACCCCATCTCCCGTGGCCCGTTCTGGTTGATCCGGTTGTAGGGGCCAAACCTTTCATGGCCATCCACACTCACGATCGGGATGAAAATCAACGAGACGTTTTCAAGCAGGTGAAGGTTCTTTTTCCGGATGGCCACATCCCTCAGAAACAGGAGCCCGGCATCTTTCCCCTCCGGTTCCCCGGGATGAATGCATGCCTGGATCAGAAAGACAAGCCTCCCTTTATCGCGGATCAACGACGGGTTTTCCAGTCCGTCACGATCGAGCACGAGGGCAAAGTGGTTACGCCCCTGCGGACTCTTTCCATACGAAACCATGGAAACAACAGCAGAAGAATCTGCCAGCATCTTTGCGTAACGGTAAGTTTCATCATATCGCGGCGTCTCCGTTCCTCCACTCGCCTCATAGAAGGTTTCCCAGTGGCTCTGGGCATTGAAGGTCAAAGGGGTGAAAAGCAATAAAAACAGACAGAAATTTATTCTTTGATTCATGGGCTGGCCTTGCTTATTTCATTCCTGGTTTAATCAGCGAAAGTAAGAGGATTTTTACTTTTTCAAACCCGGTTTCAGGAAGCAATGCCAAAAAAAAGAGGGCAACTCTTCAGAGCTGTCCTCCCCCGTATTTTGCAAAACGGTTTATTCTGCCTGCGTTGCGTCAACAAATACCCTGGCTGCGAACTCCTTGTCAAGCATAAAGATGCCCTGGGGATGGTCGCCGATCATCTTCAGCTGGTTGATGATCCTGTCGGCATTCGCTTCCTCTTCCACCTGTTCGTTCACAAACCACTGCAACATGGCATTGGTTGCATGATCTTTCTCTTCAATGGCGATATCAACAAGGTTGTTGATCAGTGAAGTAACCAGCTGCTCATGCTTAAGGGTTTCTTCAAAAACATGCAGGATATTTTTCCATTTCGTTTCTGGTCCTTTGATCGGCTTCAGGATTACCCTGCCGCCGCGCTCATTCACATAACTGTAAAACTTGAGGGCGTGGGTCTGCTCCTCCTTGAACTGGATCATCATCCAGTTGGCCATCCCTTCGAGGTTCTTTTCCTCGAACCAGGTAGCCATGGAAAGATATAGATAAGCTGATTCAAATTCTGCATTGATCTGTGCGTTCAATGCTTCTTCCATTTTTTTTGATAACATATTGACCTCCTGTTGTTATTCGTTTTGATTTATTTTTTTGATAAGCAATTACAATGAAATAACAGTTGAATTCCGGTTTTGTTTAACAATACCCTAAACATTCTAAACATTCTAAACTTCCTCAACATCCGTATCACCCCTTCAGCGCCTCAGCGCCACTCACGATCTCGATGATTTCGCGGGTGATAGAGGCCTGTCGGGCTTTGTTGTAGGTGAGCTTCAGTTCCTTCAGCATTTCACCGGCATTGTCGGTAGCCTTGTGCATGGCGGTCATCCGGGCGCCATGCTCGCTGGCAAAACTATCGAGGATGGTTTTAAAAAACTGTATTCTCAGTGCCTGCGGTATCAGGTTATGAAGAATGGTTTCCTTTTCCGGTTCATAGAGGTACTCCACGGTCCACAGACTGTCGTCTTCGCCATCACCGTTCATCACCGGAAGGAAATCTTCAGCAGTCACATGCTGGACAGCAGCATTCCTGAAATAATTGTACACAATCACCACTTTATCCCATTGACCCTCCAGGTAACCATTGAGGACCATTGAAGTAACTTCATCCACTTTTTCATAGGTCAGCTGATTGAAAAGGTGGTTGTATTCGGCGGTAACGGGGTATTTTCTTCTGACAAAAAACTCGTAGGCCTTTTTGCCGATGCAGATGATATCGAGGTTTCCGGAATCGTGGAAGCTTTTGAACGGTTCCTCCTGGACAAGCGCCTGAACCCGTTTGATGATGTTGGCATTGAAGTTACCGCAGAGCCCTTTGTTGGATGAGATGGCCACGATAAGCGCCCTGCGGGGGGGTTCCTCCCTGGGGCCGTAAGGATTGTCGAGGCCTGACTCCAGGGTTGCACTGACGTGGCTGATGATCTCCTTCAGCCGGGCAGAATAGGGCCTGAGCTTCAGGATGGCATCCTGAGCCCTCCTGAGCTTCGAGGCAGCCACCATTTTCATCGCATTGGTGATCTGCTGCGTCGACTGTACTGAATCAATCCTGTTTCTTACCTCCTTTAGACTGGGCATGACATCATCTCCGTGAAAGATTAAACTTCAACTTTTCTGATAGTTTTGAGGGCGAGGTCATCCAGCACGGCCATCATCTGGTCGTCGAGGATCCCTTTTCTCAGGGATGCGAGGAGTTCCCCGTGGGCACTTTCGAGAGCAAAGAGGAACGCTTCTTCAAAATCCTTTACCCTATTAACCGGAAGAGATTTCAGGAGCCCTTTGGTGCCGCAGTAAATAATGGCCACCTGTTTTTCCACCGACATCGGGGAATACTGGTTCTGTTTCAGGATCTCCACATTGCGCGCCCCTTTGGCCAGTACGGCCAGCGTTGAGGGGTCGAGATCGGAGCCGAATTTGGCGAAGGCCTCCAGCTCCCGGTACTGTGCCTGGTCGAGTTTAAGGGTTCCTGCCACTTTCTTCATCGATTTGATCTGTGCATTGCCACCCACCCTTGAAACCGAGATCCCCACGTTGATGGCAGGCCTGATCCCCGAGTTGAAGAGGGTGGATTCGAGGAAGATCTGGCCATCGGTGATGGAGATCACATTGGTGGGGATATAGGCGGAGACGTCACCGGCCTGGGTTTCGATGATGGGGAGCGCGGTAAGCGATCCACCCCCTTTGACCAAATGCCTGATGGATTCAGGCAGGTCGTTCATTTTGGCAGCGATCACATCGCTGTTGATGATTTTGGCAGCCCGCTCCAGCAAACGTGAGTGGAGATAGAACACATCACCGGGATACGCTTCACGTCCCGGGGGGCGCCTCAGCAGCAGTGACACCTCGCGGTAAGCCACAGCCTGTTTCGACAAGTCGTCGTAAATCACCAGTGCCGGGCGTCCGGTATCCCTGAAAAATTCACCGATGGCAGCACCGGTATAGGGTGCGTAAAACTGCATGGCTGCCGGATCGGATGCGGTGGCTGAGACAATGATGGTGTAAGGAAGCGACCCTTTCTCTTCCAGGATGCGTACAATATTGGCGACGGTGCTTCCCTTCTGCCCAATCGCAACATAAATGCAATAGACAGGCTCACCCTTGTCGTAAAACTCTTTCTGGTTCAGAATGGTATCCAGTGCAATGGTTGACTTGCCGGTCTGGCGGTCCCCGATGATCAGCTCACGCTGCCCGCGGCCGATCGGGATCATCGCATCGATGGCCTTGATACCGGTCTGAAGCGGTTCGTTCACCGGCTGCCGGTAGATCACACCAGGCGCTTTGCGTTCCAGTGGCATCTCAAAAACCTCCCCTTTGATCTCACCTTTGCCATCGATCGGCTCTCCAACCGTATTGATCACACGACCCAGCATCCCTTCTCCAACATTGATGCTGGCAATCTTTCCGGTACGTTTTACAATATCCCCCTCCAGCAGGTCCCTGGATTCACCGAGAAATACCACACCAACGTTATCGTCTTCCAGGTTGAGGGCAATGCCCTTTACACCCGTCTTTTCAAATTCCACCAGCTCACCCGACCCCACCGAAGTGAGCCCGTAAACCCTTGCAATGCCATCACCAACCTGAAGAATCGTTCCTACCTCCTCCAACTCCGACTCAGCCGTGAAACCAGCCAGCTGCTGCCTTAATATTGCTGATACCTCAGCAGGTTTAATCTCTGCCATATTCTATTCTTTTCTTTTCTAATCAGTTTTAAACTAAAAACTAAAAATCTACTAAACAACTCAACATCCTCAACTCCCTAAACATCCTCAACTTTATAAACTGTATAAACTTTCTCAAAACCCCTTCTTATAAATATTAATTACCAGCCCTCGAATCGGGCACCTAATTCATTGGCTTTCAGCTCGCTGGCCTCCGGGAAGACCATGTTGCCGTCCTCGTCCACGGTGATCCATTCGCGGGTGGTGGGATCGATG
>JAWOGX010000112.1:0-6335 GCA_046496455.1 Bacteroidales bacterium
GCTGGCCTGGATCAGACCCGTCATGAAACGCGCCGCCTCTTCGCCATCGGGCTGTTGTGCGCACTGATCTTCTGGACCAAACAGAACGCTGCCGGCATCGGCATCGCAAGGTGGAGGAGGATAATATGAAGATGATGAAGTCGGGGGAGGAGGAACATATGAAGACGATGAAGTCACAGGATAACGAGACATCGGCGGAGGAGGACTTTGAGAACGTGAAACAGTACTGCTCCTCGTCATTCCATATCTAACAGGACTGCGACGATCATAACTGCTATAGTCTCTTCTTCTTTCAGGACTATATTCCCGACGTCCTCTTGAATATTCCATGGGCTGATGATGAGCACAAACGCCATCTCTGCCGATGAGCCCCCCTCTGCTGCATCCTTCACAAACGAAACAAATGAATTGATCTCATCAAACATCCCGATGATGTGCTTCTTCCCTTCCCGGAAAACTGAGAAATCGTAGGTATTCCGACCGTTTACATTAACCTTGCTGATCTTCCCCTTGCCATCCAGTATCATCCTGGATACGGATTGAAAGACATTCTCAAACCGTCGCTGACCTGCAATAACCTCCTGAATGTGCTGATTGAGCGCATGGTTTGCTCCGATGTTAGCTCTCTTTGCCATATGCATATGTATTTATTTCAATATAAAAAGCCTTATCACACTATAAAAGTACGGTTTTTTAAACCAACTCGTATGTGAAATAAGGCTCTTCGGTTAAAAAACTGAAATGACCCCCGGGAATGAAACCGGAATGCTATTTCACTTCCGCATTCTCCTTTTCAAGCTTCTCCCGGTTTGCCCTGGTATCCTTTTCGAGCTTTTCTACCTTTTCCTCTATTTCATCCAGCTCCTTCTTCTTCTTGTCATACTCTTCCTTGCTGATCTCCTTCCTGTTCTTCTTCATTTCGAGATTCTCGCGCGACTTTTTGATCTTCTCACGGGTAGCCGCATTAGACTTTTCTGCCTTCTCAATGTTGGTTTCTGTCTCTTTCAGAACCTTCTCCTTGCTCCTTGCTTCAGCAGCACGTGCCTGGCCAAATTCCTTCCCTTCCAGGCCCTCTTTGTCCTTGCCGTAGGCATGCCCCTTTCCCGGATGCTCCTTATCCTTGCCCTTCACTTTCGGGTCCTGTTTTCCCTCCGAAGGTATTGCAATTTCGGGCGCCTTCTCCCCTTTTACCTGTTCCCTGGAAGGCGCGTTCTCACCACCAGAACGGAGCGGCGCCTGTTTTTCTTCCTGTACCCTGGTCTCTTTCTCTGTCTGCCGTTTCTGTGGTTGCTGCGCAAACAACACCTGTGTGGCTCCGATCATCATTGCCAGAATGGCTAAACTCACTATTCTTTTCATAATTCCTGCTTGTTAAAGGTTATTCAATAAACTGTCTGCCTCAGCTTCCAATGCCTCAGCTTCATCACTGGTTGATTTGGTCGTTTGTTCCAGTTCGATCACTTCCGGAGATACGACCGGCTCCTCTGCCTGCTCTGCGTTGCCTCCGCAGGCTGCCAGAATGGCTGAAATGGCCAAAGCCAAAAAAAGTTTCTTCATAGGTTTGTGTTTTGGTGTTGATGAATCTTCAATGGTTTAGTCCTGTAAGCGACCTGAAACCGATAGTGCAAAGTTACATCAAAAATCAGTCTTTCACCATTTCAGGATGTTTTTATTGCCGGGGACGTCTTCTGTGGTTAAAGCTTCTGCGAAAAAACCACCTTGCATTCTTCCAGTCCCTTTAACTCGGGCTCTCCTTCGAATACGCCGAAAAAGGCAGCTCCGCTCCCGCTCATCTGGGCATAGAGGGCACCACTGCTGTATAAGGCTTTTTTTATCTTTACTGATTCAGGGAATTTGGAAAAAACATAGGTCTCAAAATCATTGCATAAAAGGCTCTTCCACAATGGCAACGGTTGCTTCAGCAGTCCGGACAACGGATCCCTGCCCGGGTCGGGTTGTATATGGGCATATGCCTCCTTTGTCGATACGGAAAAATCCGGCATGGCAACCACCAGGTAATACCCCGACAGATCAACCGGAAATGGGTCCATCACCTCCCCCCTGCCCAGGGCAACGACCGGGATGTTCCGGATGAAAAACGGCACATCACTACCCACCTCCAGGGCAAGGCTCTCAAGTGCATCGTCATCCAGCCCCAGTGCCTGGAGGCTATTCACCGCCTTCAGCAGAAAGGCCGCATCAGACGAACCCCCACCCAGCCCTGCACCTAAAGGCAACTGCTTGTGCAGATGAATGTGAACAGGATCAACAGGTGTAAAACGCTCCAGAATCCTGAATGCCCTGACCACGAGGTTCCGCTCAGCGGGTACTCCTGCATCGGTGCCGGATGAACCAAACCTGAATTGCCCATCCATTGCCGGTATCACCTCCAGGATATCCCTGGCAGGCACCGGAATCATCACCGTCTCAATGTTATGGTATCCATCAGGCCTTTTCGAAAGCACCCGCAACCCAAGATTAATCTTTGCATTCGGATAGACAATCATTGCACTTCCTGTTTTTTACAAAAATATGGATTGTATCTCATCCACCCCCCTGCCTCACCCGATTTTTCCCTATATTTGCTCAAACCTTTTCCGTTATGCCCATTATCAATACAGTACTGTCCTGGTTTATGAAGAAGAGGATCCACCAGATCGATCTCTTCCTCAAGTACCCTGTGGAGGTGCAAATGGAATGGTTCAAAAAACTTATTACCAAAGCTTCAGATACTGAATGGGGCAGGCAGTACGGGTATGTGTCCATTGAAAACCCCGATATTTTCAGGGAAAGAGTCCCCCTGCAGGAATACAGGGAGATCAAACCCTATGTGGAAAGGCTCAGAACAGGAGAACAAAACCTGCTGTGGCCAACCCAGATAAGGTGGTTTGCCAAATCCTCCGGCACTACCGGTGAGAAAAGCAAATACATCCCCGTCAGCAGTGAAGCCCTTGAAGAGTGCCACTTCAAAGGGGGCAAAGACCTTCTGTCCTTCTATTGCAATAACAATCCCGATACCCAGATCTTCGACGGAAAAACCCTCGGGTTGGGTGGCACGCATGACTACAGCTCAGAAAAACCCGCTCCGTACCATGGTGATGTCTCTGCCGTGATCATGCAGAACCTTCCCTTCTGGTTCGAACTTATCCGAACCCCCGACCTGAGCACAGCCCTTATGGATGACTGGGAGGAGAAGCTCAGCAGAATCGCCAGGATCACCAGTATGGAAAACGTAACCATCATCAGCGGGGTCCCCAGCTGGATGCTCCTCCTCCTGAAAAAGATTCTCGATATCACCGGTGCTGAATCCATTGACCAGGTATGGCCCCACCTTGAACTCTTCACCCACGGAGGGGTCAACTTCTCCCCTTACCGGCAGAAATATCATGATATTTGCCCTCCATCCCTCCGCTATTATGAAACCTACAACGCCTCCGAAGGATTCTTCGGTATCCAGGACAGAAATGCTGCCGATGATATGCTCCTTATGCTCGACTACGGCATCTTCTACGAATTCATTCCCCTGAATGAACTGGGCAACGAACACCCCAAAACCATTCTCCTCGATCAGGTAGAAACCAACACACCATACGCGCTGGTCATCTCAACCAATTCAGGCTTATGGAGGTATATCATCGGAGACACCATTATCTTCACCTCCCTGGATCCCTTCCGGGTGCGCATTACCGGCCGCACTAAAAGCTTCATCAACGCTTTTGGTGAAGAACTGGTGGTGGACAATGCAGAAAAAGCGATCGACCGGGCATGCCGGAAAACCAACGCAACCATCAACGAATACACGGTAGCACCTGTTTATCTCAACGGCACAGAAGCCGGTTCTCACCAATGGCTCATTGAGTTCGAAAATGAACCCGATAATATCCCCTATTTCATTGAAATACTTGATAATGCCCTGAAGGCCCTGAACTCCGACTACGAAGCCAAAAGGTATAAAGACCTTATCCTTTCAAAACCCCAACTGGTGAACCTTCCCCGAGGAACTTTCTACAAATGGCTCAAATCCAAAGGGAAACTCGGCGGACAATACAAAGTACCCAGACTTTCCAACGACAGAACCTATGCGGATGAAATCCTCCATATTACTGCTTAAATCAGCCGTCATCATTATCGTGCTGACAGCAGCAGCGTTCAGGGATTTCACCCCGACGGCAACCATCCCCATTGCCGCTGACCGGATCATCTCCGACAACCTCGGAAACCTATTTGCCATCACCGGCAACACCATCAAAAAATATAACAGCCAGGGAGTGTTTCAGGCTGAATTTTCCCTGAAAAAAGTTGACCGTTTCAATGATGCCGATGCTTCCGACCCGCTCAAAATCCTCCTTTTTTCGCGCAATTCCGGTGAAATTTTCCGCATCGACAACAAAATGACCCAGCAGGGGAACTCCACCAACCTGTTCAATGCTGGATTGGTATCCCCGATGCTTGCCTGTAACTCATACGACAACGGCGCCTGGATCTGGGACAACGCCCTGAATGAGCTTTTGCGCATCAACCAGAACGGCCACATTGACCAACGCTCCGAAAACCTGGCCGGACTGATCCCGGGTAATCCCGGATTCACTATGCTCCTCGAAAAAGATTTCCTGCTCTTTGCCTCCAGCCCCGAATATGGCATTCTCGTCTTCGATCGTGCCGCCAGCTATGTAAAAACCATTCCCATCAATATTGTCAACTACTTCCAGATCCTTTCCGGAAAAATAATCTACCCGCTCGAAAACAAACTCCACTTCTTCGACACCAGAACCCTGACAGAGACCTTGCTGACGCTGCCGGATTCTGCCTCCACCAATGCGCTCATCGAAGGGGAAACTTTGTTCATCCATCAAAAAGATTCAGTAAAAATCTATACCACAAAACATACCCTATGAATCCACCTTTCCATATTGCCGTTGCGGGAAATATCGGTTCCGGCAAAACTACCCTCACCCGGTTGCTCTCAAAACACTTCAAGTGGGAACCCCACTATGAAGATGTGGACAACAACCCGTATCTCGAAAACTTCTATGAAGATATGCGCCGCTGGTCCTTCAACCTGCAGATATACTTCCTCACACAGCGGTTCAAACAGATTATCGACATCAGGAGCGGTAAAAAGAATGTGATCCAGGACCGCACCATTTATGAGGATGCATACATCTTCGCGCCCAACCTTCATGAAATGGGGCTTATGCGCACCCAGGACTTTGATAGCTACCTCGCACTCTTCGAGCTGATCAGCGGCTTTATCCAGCCGCCAGACCTGCTCATTTACCTCCGGGCAAGTGTGCCTACCCTTGTGAGACAAATTCAGGCCAGGGGAAGGGAGTATGAAAACTCCATACGTCTCGACTACCTCAGGAGCCTCAACGAAAAATACGAACGCTGGATTGAGAATTACGCCTCAGGCAAACTGCTGATCTTTGAAGTAGACCACCTTGACATTCCAGGCAAACCTGAACACCTGGGCCAGGTCATCGAAAAAATACAGGCCGAACTTTTTGGACTCTTCTGACTATGAATTATCCCCAAAAAATACTCGGAATCATCCCTGCCAGGTTTGCATCTTCACGCTTTCCCGGTAAACCTCTGGCCGACATCGCCGGAAAAAGCATGATCCATAGGGTGTACCGGCAGGCAATGAAGGCAAACCTCCTCAGTAATGTGGTCATCGCTACGGATGATGAAAGGATTTTCTCCCATGTTATGGCTTTCGGAGGCAATGTGGTAATGACCTCCCAGCGCCATTTCACCGGTACCGAACGATGTGCCGAGGTGATCCGCATGAAAGCTTTTTCTTCCAATGATGTCATCATCAACATCCAGGGGGATGAACCACTGATTGACCCTGACCAGATCAACCTCCTGGCGTCCTTGTTCATTAACGCCAACCCCGAAATTGCGACACTCGTCAGGCCACTCACAAATGGGGATGATCTGCAAAACCAGGGCATCGTCAAGGTGGCAATCGGAAAGAACCAACAGGCCCTTTACTTCTCCAGGTCTCCGATTCCTTTCGTCAGGGCTCACCCCTTTGAAGAATGGACCCAAAATCATCAGTTCTTCCAGCATATTGGCATCTACGGCTATAACCGTGAAGCCCTGCTCAAAATCTCCAGGCTTGATGCAACCCCAAACGAAAAAGCAGAATCACTCGAACAACTACGCTGGCTCGACAACGGAATCCCTATCCTTACCGCATTGTCCGACCACCTGTCGTATAGCATCGACACCCCTGATGACCTCCAAAGAATTCTGCAAATCATCAATCCGAAATCTGAAATCTGAAACCAACACCTCTTCACGATGAACATCCCGCAATACCTCAGTGA
>JAWOGX010000035.1:0-3818 GCA_046496455.1 Bacteroidales bacterium
CTTTTTTGATACTTGGAGAGCAGTTCCCTGTATCCAAACTTGCAGGTATGGCAGTAGTGATAGCGGGCGTTGTGATCGTATCTTCCAGACGGAGAGCATCCGGACAATCTCCTTTATAACCCGCCCTTACCATGCTTTGTGTTGCATTTTAGCATAGCTTTGCATCTCCGAAGTATGTATCCGGGGTGCAATTCTTTTACTCCTGCAGTGAACCTTTGTCCATCAGACCTGTATGCATCAGGCATCTTACCTTTTATTCATCCAATTCAATTTGCTTTATGAAATCATTTTTTATTGTGTTGTTGATTTTTCTTGGTGTTCAGTTTGGATTTTCACAGTCGAAAACCTACCAGGATATCCCCCGTCACTCGTTTGAAGGGATTAAGACTTTCGATGGCAAATTGTTTTATGCCACCCATTTTGGAACTCCGACGAAAGAGGCTCCCTACAATTACATCATACAGCTATTCAACAGCGATCTGGATCGTATGGTGAAAGATATGGTGCCTGTGAAATACATGAGCAATATCATCGATGTCGCACCCCATCAAGGTGGGTTGATTTTTTATATTCAAAGTGCAAAGGAGGGGCTGATCTATTATTATACTGATCAGGGAAAATTAGGGTGGCATCAGACTGTTTTACTTGAAAAATCACAACACCATCAGGCAAAGATCATAAGCCTGGGTGCTGAAGGCTTTGTGGTTGTAAGACCGGATGCCCTGAAAAAGGACGGATTCCGGGTCACCCTATATGGTGATCAGATGGCAGAGAAATGGACCCAGGCCTTCTTCCCGGAAAAGGGCAGCATTGACTTTTCAGTTGTCAGGGTTGCGGGTGACAAGATAGCAGTGCTTGCACGCTTCAGTCAGTCTGCATTCTCTGTGAAATTTGAAGAGCGGATCTACATGCTGTCTGCGAAAGATGGCAGTGTAATCTATGAAAAAGTGGTTGCCTCTGAACTGACCAATTCAAAACCTGAAGAGATCTTTGTGGGTCAGGATGGCGCATTGTTTATGGTTGGTTATCAGTTTGATCCGGCAAAGTCGTTCGGAGAGGTGGTAACCCATCTCGTGTATATGGGGCTGGACGCAAAGGGGGATGTTTTGTTTGACAAGAAGTTGTCGATGAACAGTGATCTTAAACCACAACTTTTATCTGAAAGGGCAACCCAGCTCTTTGGATTTAACGATGCACCCCTGATCCATTTCAGTAATATCCGCAGGACCGGGTCAGGATACCAGGTTCTGGGTGAGACCTACCGGTATATCAAAACACCGGTGACTACCGCTCCCGGAACGACGCCGCAGATCAGTCAGCCCGGAAAGTTGTATGTGATGGATTATGTGGTGATCAATATTGGAGAGAATGGCAGGCTGGATGGCGTCAAAAGGATCGCAAAGCCTTACAAACGTATTGATACGGAAGGTCATACCGTTGGGTTTGAATACCGTGCTGATGATTACTTTGCAGCATTCGGGCTGTTTGCCTATCGTTTCCTGGAAGAGGAGCAAGGTCAGCCTCAACTGGTGTCGCATAACTGGAGCGGCAACAACCCTTATATCGGGTTCACCTCGCTCGGGGTCAGCCATGAAAACATCCTGAACCGTATCTATCTTGATCGTGCTGTATCACAAGGCGATGCCGGGCAGTATTCAACTTATCTTTTCAAAAAAGAGGGCGTTCAGACGCCGCTTCAGACTTACCTGTATGATGTCCTGCCTTTTGATCAGCCGGGGAAAGTGCTTTTTTACGATTTCAGCAATGAAGAACTCACAATGAAGGTCATTGACAAGAGTGTGGCGATGCCGGTGCTCGCTGGAAATGAATTGGTACTTTCAGGCATCCCTGGCAGCCAGTTTCAAGGCATTCAGCCGATTGATCAGCAGGGATATTTCACGTTCTATTTTGGCGAGCAGGCTGAAAAGAACACCAGCTTGTATGTGTACCACCGCTTTGATCTTGACATGAATACACTTGGCAGATCTGTGGTATCCGTGCCAAATACAGCAGTTTTCAACGGTAATGTGGCATCCGGTAAAAATCAGGTAGTGGTGTTCCAGGATTCAAGAGACCGTTCTTGGTATCTTTTTGAAATGGACGAACAGGGGAAACTGGTGAGTGACCAGATGATATCCCTTGACAAGGATGCAAAGAAATATCCGACGGGGAATGTTCAGTTTGGATCGGCCCCGGATGGCTTTTATCTGCTGCAGACTTACTGGGATGAGGTGTTGAAAGTGAATGGGCTGTTGGTGGTCCGTGTTGGTCAGTCGGGGCAGGTGAAGTGGACGTGGTCGTACCAGGCTGAAAAAGATGAGATGTTGCAGCTTGTTGGTTCACATGCCGATGCCGGCCGGTTGGCAATCCTTTACACCCAGCGCACTGCCGGTGGCTGGAATACGTTCCTGAACCGGATCATTGTGCTCGATGATGCAGTGGGTAAGATGGTTTTTGAACATAACCTCTTTGACGGACAGGACTCCGGATTCCCTGAATACATCAAGGTTGCCACAGATAAAAGCATCGTGACCAGCGGTATGTATTTTAAAGGGGAAAAGTTTGATGCACAGAACTCTGATGGTCTCTTCTTTTTGAAACTGAAGCCGGATGGTGCGCAGGCGAATTATCTCAAAACACCGTGGAGCGAAGTGGAAGCTGCCCTGAAGGTGACCGGCAGCAGTGATTTCCTGGTGAGTGGAAAGGTAAAGGTGCTGATCCAGGATATGGTGATGATGTCTGATGGAAGCTACAAGGTGATCGGGGAGCTGTACAGAAAGTCAGTCGGCACAACCGGGGTGGGTTTCCTGATGGGGGATGACCTGGGCGATCGTGCTTTTTCGATTTTCGACTTCATTGTATTCGACTACAACCAGGGCAAACTCGCATCGGTTTACAGGATACCGAAAGCCGAACAGAACATTCTGCTCCCGGGCAGCATCGGTCAGCAAAAAGGGCTGGCACTCTCGCTGATGATGCGAAACCATAACATGTTCTCTTATCTCAAGACACTGAATGTCAATGCACAACATCAGATCGTCTTTACAAATACCATCGACAGGAACAAGCTGATATTTGCAGCTCCTGTTGCTGCGGCGCAGAAATCTGTGTTTCCATCGGCGCCGGCAGAATACATCATTCCGAAATCTGCAGATGAGATGAGCAAGCTGGACCGGATCAACAAGCGGCTGGAGGATCTGGGATACGGACTGGAGAAAACGATCACCGGTACAGATCAGACCTTTACCACCTTCAGGGATCCTTACCGCGGATTTGCTTTGGCCGAGACGTCACGTGTACTGGTGTATTTCTACGATCCTGATGCAAGGTCGTTGTTTGTGCGCCTGGAGCAACTGAAGTAAAACTGCGATTCTGAAAAAATCCTTTTGCAGGATTAAAAAGAATCGATACTTTTGCACCCACCAGAAGTGCGGGAGTAGCTCAGTTGGTAGAGCATCAGCTTCCCAAGCTGAGGGTCGCGGGTTCGAATCCCGTTTCCCGCTCTGAAAAGTTCACCACAGATAATACAGATTTGCACAGATTTCAGTGCCTCTGGGTTATCTGTGGTTCTCTTTTAGCCCCATGCTTGCCTGCAGAGGCATTGAAGGTAGTTTGCATGGATCCCTTCCGAAATGAGTTCCCGGTCAGAGATTGCTGACCGATTTGTCCGAACGGTTACCAATGGGTATTTTTTTCAATTCATAATGAGTACTTCGTCCACCGCCGGCCTCTTTTTGCAGGATATCTTTATGGATCAGATCCTGAATGTCTCTTAAAGCTGTATCCTGTGAGCACTTGTTGATTTTCGCCCATTTCGA
>JAWOGX010000314.1:0-2980 GCA_046496455.1 Bacteroidales bacterium
ATCGATGACCACGCCTACGGATTCGCCATGAGATTCACCGAAAATACTGATCCTGAAAATGGTTCCGAATGTGTTCATGATCCTTTCAATATTTTGTAAATGGACTTCAGCTGCCCTGCGGTTTCCGGCTAATGACAAAGTTAAACGTGATCTTCCTTTCGCTGGCACTGGCTTTCGTTGCTGTGGCATGGGCCGATATGGCGCTTCTGGACAAATCGGGGGGGCTTGGGCTCAAATACTATCCTTTCAGGATGATGGCGGTAAGCCTCCTGATCACGATGATACAGGCATTCTGGGTCGTGAAGGGGGTAGAGAAAAAGGGAGTTCCCGGCAAAGGCATTTTTGCCATGGCCGTGTTATGCGCCATGCTCCTCTTCGGGGCTAAAACGGTCTCCACCGTGCGAAAATCGGTACGGGCAATGAATACGAATCCCGAAATGGAAGCCCTTTTCGAAGTGGTTCGCGGGGTTTCGGAACCTGGCGATGTGTTCATACTCCTTTGGCCTGAATACAATACCACTACCTCTTTCATCCGGAAAACGGCCAGGGAAAACTATGTGGTGTTCAAGTTTGTGCCTGCCGGCACTGCCAAGCTGGCCGAATGGTACCGCCGCATCCAGATCGAACAGGAGATGGTGTATCATCAGGACAGGATCCCATCCATCAGCAAGGATGAAGGGATCCGTTTCGTGATCTCCGGAAAGCCCCTCAAGGATTCAGGACTTTCCCCCGTCTGGCAGTCGAAGCGCTATTATCTGTATGACCTCCGGAAACCCGGTGCGATATCCTACTATGCCAGCCATCCGTTGAATCCGTAAGGGTTTATCTGTCAAAATAAAAAAGAAAAAACAACAATAACCCCGTAAACATGGATAAAGGCTTATGAATTTCCTCCTTGTAGAATCGTTGTCGAAGAGTTATGGTGAGAAAGTGTTGTTTGAGGAGGTGACCTTCGGGCTTGACCGTGGGCAGAAGACGGGGCTGATTGCGCGCAACGGTACGGGAAAATCAACGTTGCTGGAGATCATCGCCGGGCGTGCACAGTCCGACGGGGGCAAAGTGGTGGTTCGCAAAGGGATCAGGGTGATGTACCTGCCGCAGGATCCTGAGCTGGACCCTGCTTCCGCAGCACTGGACGCGGTATTGGACGCCGGTACTGAGCAGGCCAACCTGTTGCGGGAATACGAACGGTTGATCACGGTCCCAGCTTCATCCTGGACGCCGGAGCAGCGTGCCCGGTTTGACACCATCAATGCACGGCTGACCGAACTTGAGGCGTGGCAGTTTGAGGCGCGGGTGAAAGAGGTGCTGGGGAGGCTGGAGATCCGGGACTTCGAGCAGCCATGCGGGCAGCTTTCCGGCGGCCAGCAGAAAAAGGTGGCCCTGGCAAGGGTGCTGGTTGAAGATGCGGATCTCCTTATCATGGATGAACCCACCAACCACCTCGACGTGGAGACCATCGAATGGATGGAGGAGTTTCTTGGACGGAGTCAGCTGAGCCTGCTGCTGGTCACCCACGACCGCTATTTCCTCGACCAGGTTTGTGACAGCATCATTGAGCTGGACCAGGGGTCTCTCTTTCAGTACCGGGGGGATTACTCATATTACCTGGAGAAGCGTGCCGAGCGGGAAGCTGTGGAATCGGCGACGGCGGCAAAACAGAAAGCACTTTACCTCCGTGAGCTGGAGTGGATCAGGCGCATGCCCAAAGCACGGACACACAAGTCCAAAGCGAGGGTGGAGGATTTTGGCGCCCTCGAGGAACAGGTGCGCAGCAAGCGGCGTGAGGAGAAACAGCAGTTTTTTGTCAAAATGGATCGCCTTGGTAGTAAGATCCTGGAGATCAATAATCTTCACAAGAGTTTTGATCAGATCAAAATTGTGGAAGACTTCTCCTATTTATTCAGGAAAGGGGATAAAGTGGGGTTGGTGGGGCGCAATGGCGTTGGGAAGTCTACTTTCCTGGAGATGCTCATGGAGCAACTCCGCCCCGACCAGGGGAGGATTGTGAAGGGGCAGACGCTGAAGATGGCCTATTTCACCCAGCGTGGCATTGAGCTCGACGAAGCACGGCGGGTGATTGACATCGTGAAGGATGTGGCCGAGGAGGTGTATGTGGATGAGAAACACACCATCTCTGCATCGCGGTTTTTGTCGATGTTCGGCATCCCGCGTGAGATTCAGTACAATTATGCCCAATACCTCAGCGGCGGCGAGAAGCGCAAGCTGCACCTGCTGATGACCCTGATGGAACAGCCTAATTTCCTGATGCTCGATGAGCCGACGAACGACCTGGACATCCAGACGTTGCAGGCGCTGGAGGATTTCCTCGAAGGGTACAAGGGGTGCCTGGTGGTTGCTTCCCACGACCGATTCTTCCTGGAGCGTGTGGCAGGGCACCTCTTTGTGTTCGAAGGGGAGGGGAGGATCAAGGATTTTTACGGCACGTATACCGAATACCGGAAGCGCGCAATGGAGCAGAAAAAGCAGCTGCAGAAGCAGATGCCAAAGGCGGTAGCCCCGGATAAAGTTGCCCGCCCCGGTGAACGGGTTAAACTCACCTGGAAGGAGCAGAAAGAGCTCGAGTCGTTACCGGCAGAGATTGATACGCTGGAGGAGCGGAAAAGGGTGCTGGAGGAGCAGCTTGGCAGCGGGGAGAACAACCATGAGCTGCTTCGGAAATGGTCAGAAGAGCTCGGAAACCTCATTGCACTCATCGATGAAAAGACCTCGCGGTGGATGGAGCTTGAGGAGGTAAAAGTTAAAAACTAAAAACTAAAAGTGAGCAGATGCAATGATTTGACGAGCGGAGTCGAAGATGCCGCCAAAAGCGGTACGAAGTCAAATCATTAGCAGATGCTCTTTTGGATTTTTTGATTTTTGGTTTCTGAAATATGGTTGAGTCACATTAATCATTAATCATTAACCATTAATCATTAATTCACACCGTATCCTTCGTTGATGCAACTGATCTCTCTGG
>JAWOGX010000331.1:0-5349 GCA_046496455.1 Bacteroidales bacterium
GCCGCCGGCGATCAGCGGGAATAAAATCAAAACACTCACGATCAACACGAACAGGGTGCGAAAAGATCCAGCCATTGGCTTCCTCCAATTTGTCACCGGGTCGGCAAACACTCCCGATGCCAGAAAATATTTATTGAGAAGAGGATTTACCGCGATATTGAAGAATGCACAACGTGGGAAGCGGTGATAGAGGCCATTGAACGGGGGCTTGATCCATACCGCAAGCTTTTCAGGCGGGAGATCACCAGGGATGACATCCTGAGGCTGACAGAAATAAAAATCAAGCGTATTTCGAAATATGATTCATTCAAGGCAGATGAGGTGATCAAATCGATAGAGGATGATATTGCTGAGGTGAAACATCACCTGGCCCACCTTACCGACTATGCCATCGCCTGGTTTGAGCGATTGCTGAAGAAATACGGTGCAGGCAAGGAGCGGAGGACCGAAATCAGGAACTTCGAAACAATTGAAGCCACGAGCGTAGCCGTTGCCAATGCCAGGCTCTATGTCGACCGCGAAGAGGGCTTTGCAGGCATCGGGTTGAAAAAGGCCGATTTTGTTTGCGAATGTTCCGATATCGACGATATCATCGTTTTCCGGAGAGATGGCACTTGCCTGGTGACGAAAGTGGCAGACAAAATATTCGTCGGAAAAGATGTGATTCACATCGATGTTTTTAAGAGGAACGATGAGAGAACGATATACAACCTGGTTTACCGTGATGGAACTGCAGGTTTTAATTATGTAAAAAGGTTTGCAGTAACCGGGGTTACCAGGGACAAGGAGTATCAGCTTACGAAGGGAACCAATGGTTCAAGGGTTCTTTACTTCACCGCAAATCCCAACGGAGAGGCAGAGGTGATCAAGGTGCTGCTCCGTCCCAAAGCGCGGTTGAGGAAGCTCAACTTCGAATTTGATTTTAAGGAGCTTGCGATTAAGGGGCGATCATCCCAGGGGAATGTCATTTCGAGGTATGCTGTGAAGAGCATTGTCAAGAAGGAGGAAGGGATCTCCACATTGGGCGCTGTGAATGTGTGGTTTGATGATTCGGTGAGGAGACTGAACCATGATCAGCGGGGACTGTTCCTGGGTGCTTTCAAACAGGATGATAAGATCCTCGTTTTGTACAGAAACGGTGATTACAAAGTATATGGGTATGACCTCTCTACCCACTTCGATGATGATCTGCTGCATATCCGGAAATTCAATCCGGATGACATATGCAATGCTGTATACACCGAGGCGGAGACCGGGTTTCCTTACCTGAAGCGTTTCAGCTTTGAGGGAAGTGATAAGCGGCAGTCGTTTATCGGTGGTGGAGGATCTGTGCTGATCAGTGCGCATTTTGCCGAGAAGGTTGATTTGACGGTGCAATACGCTGCCGAAAAGGGGTCCAGGAACAAAACCGAAGAGTCCTTTTCTGCGGATGGTTTCATCACGGTCAAGAGCATTGGTGCCAAAGGGAAGCGCATCTCCAAGCACCATGTTGCCGGAGTGATCTGGAGCGATATGGCTTCCGTTGAACTGGAGGCGGAAGAGGAAACGGTGAATGAGGAGGTGGACGAGCCCGCCGGAGAGATGCCGGAGAAGGGGAGTGGGCAGGAAAATCAGGCAACTACTGCTGAGCCGGATGGTTCAACGTCCGTAAGCATGGATAAGGAGCAGGGTATCCAGATGGAGCTGGAGTTGTAAGTTAAAAACTAAAAGTTAAAAGTTAAAAGTGATGAGATCGGCCTGAATCTCTTAACACCTGAACAACTCAACAGCTTAACTTCAAACAACAAACAAGAAAATCAACACATATAAACATGGATAACAAGGTTTTAGAAGCCACAAATAAGGTAAAATGGATTGGGGTGCTTGATCGTGACATTGTCACTTTTGATGTTGTGATGGAGACGAAATATGGTACCACCTACAACTCGTGGTTTATTGATGCGGAGAAGAAAGCCATCGTGGAGACCACGAAAGAGAAATTCTGGGATGTATACGAGGGAAAGATCAGGCAGGTATGTGATCCTGCCGGGATAGCGTACATCATTCTTAATCACACGGAGCCTGATCATTCCGGCAATTTGATGAACCTGCTGAAGATTGCTCCGAATGCCACCGTGATCGGATCGGGGAATGCGATCAGGTACCTGGGTGACCTTTTTGAAGGGGAATTCAGGCACCGGATTGTTAAGGATGGTGATACGCTGGACCTGGGGAATATGACATTGCGATTCATCTCTGCACCCAACCTGCACTGGCCCGATTCGATGTACAGTTACCTGGTTGAAGAGAAGGTGTTGTTCACCTGCGATTCCTTTGGGGCACATTTCTGCCATGAAGCAATGTATGACGACCAGGTTGGTGATTTCGACGATGCATTTATCTATTATTACGATGTAATTCTCAAGCCGTTTTCGAAATTCATGCTGAAAGCCATTGAAAAGATCGAGGGCCTTGACATAGAACTCGTGGCCACGGGCCACGGGCCAATACTAAGGAGCAACTGGAAGCGTTATGTAGCGATGACAAAACGGATGTCGGAGGAACATCTGGCCACACCTCAATCGCACCGGGTTTTCATCCCATTTGTCTCAGCATATCAGAAAACCGGTATGATTGCGGGCAAAATTGCAGAGGGGATCAAAGCCGCCGACAGCAGTTTCGAGGTGGATGTAGTGGACATCGAGCACACTTCCATCGGAGATCTGGACTCCTACCTCACCAAAAGCAGCGGAGTCATCGTAGGTTCCCCGACGATTAACCAGAATATTCTCCTGCCCATATACAAGTTGTTTGCCCTGATGTCTCCACTGAGGGACAAGGGGAAGCTTGCGGGTGGTTTTGGTTCGTATGGGTGGAGTGGTGAAGGGGCAAAGATCATCCCGGCAATCCTTGAACAGCTGAAGCTTGAAGTATTTGGTGAGGGTGTATTTGTAAAGTTCACTCCATCCACAGATGAGCTGACCAAAGCTTTTGAATACGGCAAGGCTTTCGGGGCGAAGATGAAGGAACAGGATAATTAAAACAATACTATGAAAAACGTCAATCGAATCTTACTGCGTCTGGGTATTCTGGTTATCATCGTCAATCTGTTTTCATCGTGTTCAACGGAGTTGGCGGTAGCCAGCCGCTTCGTGCGGAATACTGTTCAGGAGAAGCCCGGAGTATGGTTTATCGGTGCCAATCACCTTTTCATGACCTGTAAGATCGAGGAGGGTGATGAGGAGGGGTACAACTGCCAGTTGCTGGAATCGCAGAACGATTCGGTACTGCTGGAGATGTACAACAGGGCTTTTGCCAAACAGCTGGAGGAGATTGGCTATAAAATTTACACTTTCGACGAATCGGAGCAGTTTTTTGCCCATAAGGGACTCTCTTTGATTGTAAACATTGCCCAGCTTGAGATGGAGGAGTATATCGAGGTCTATAGCGATTCTGAAATCTTCGATACGTTGAAATACATAGAGTCTTTTCCGGTGAGGGTGTTAGCACTGAACAGCTGGATCGAAGTTTCATTGGTTGACACCACCACCAGCAAAAGAGAGATGTTTTATGCCACGACACGAATTTCTGATTTGATTGATGGATATTTCACCCAGAACGAGTTCAAGGGAAATGTGACCTACAATTACAAACGTTATGATATGCTGCCCGGTGCAGTGGTCAGAATGGTTCCGGATGCCGGATCGGATCATTCAGGTCGCTTGTTCGATGTCTGGATGAACCGTTATATCATGAAGAATGCGGTTGTGCAGGATGGTGTGGGCTATTATCCTTCGGTTAAGAAGTATTATCACTATAACGCAAAAAAAGGACGGATCGAAGAGTCGGATCCGTCCAGGGCTTTGCAGGAGCTTTAGGTTTATTCCATCAGGAAACTTACGTCTTCGCCCTGTTGTACTTCGTAGGGTTCAATCCCGAATTTGAAGATTCTGAGTGACCGGTTCCCCTTAAGCATAAGCTTGCCATCGGCATACTCAAAGAGACAGGCTTCGCGGAGTCCGGCTATCCAGATATTGCGGTTTATCTTGCAGAATTCGTCGATACGCTGTTCACGGGTTTCGCCACCATGCCCTTCTGGGTTCGCATCGAGATAGTGGGGGTTGATCTGGAAGGGAATGAGGTTCATACAGTTGAAGCTTTCAGGCTCGATGATAGGCATATCATTGGTGGTCCTCAATGTGGGGCAGGCTACATTAGAACCTGCGCTCCATCCCATATAGGGAACACCGGCCAGGGCGCGCTCGCGGATCGCCTGCATGACACCGGTCTTGTGCATCATGTAAACCAGGTGGAAGGTGTTGCCACCACCAACGGCAATTGCTTCTGCCTCTTCCACGGCTTTTACCGGATCCTGTTCATGGTGAATGGAGTAGATATCGTAACCCAGTTCACGGTAGACATCGGCTACCCTTTTTTCGTAGAGATCGAATGAGGCTTCGAGGCCCTGGTCTGTTAACCCGACACCCGCATAAGGGATAAATAGGACTTTTTTAACCCCTGTGTTTGCCAGAAAGTCTTTGATATAGGACCTTGGCCATCCGAGATAGGGTTCGCCGGGGTTCGTTGAATTGCTGATCAGTAATAGTTTCATCGGTATTGGTTATTGGTGAATATTCTTTTTTAGATGATGTAAAACGCCATATGGAGTTTTAAGGTCATTGGCACGGTAAAAATAGTAATTTTGGCCTAAGTTCCATACCCAATTCAGGCCAAAACCTATGAGATCTCTCCAAACATTTTTTTTCTTTATCTCTTTGCTGATGTGCACCTCCGCTCTGAATGCGCAGGGAGAAGCTGAGCTGTTCAGCGCCAGGACCCACATGTTGTCGCCCGATGAACTGCAAAAGATGGATGAAGCCGGCAAGGGATTCGTACCAACCCCTCCCCCCGGCGGAAAGGTGAGGAGCATTGCTGAGTTTGAACGAAATGAGGGTGTGATTGTAGGTTATTCAGGCCAGTTCGGTATTCCGTTTACCCTCATCGCTGAGATGTCTCAGGTAGCCAAAGTGTATACGATTGTTGCCAATGCCAGTGTCGAGAACACTGTCCGGAATCAATACATTGCCAACGGTGTGAATATCAACCAATGCATTTTCGTTCAGGGTCCGCTGGATTCATACTGGGCCCGTGACTACAGCCCCTGGTTTATTGCCGATAGCGCAAACCGTGTGGCGATTGTTGATTTTCCCTACAACCGGCCCCGCCCCAACGACAACAATGTACCGGGCTTGTTTGCTGCTGCCCTGGGTTTGGATATGTATGGAATGGACATTAAACACACCGGGGGAAATTATATCGCGGATGGCGTTGGAGGGGGCGGTTCCAGCAGACTGGTACTGACTGAAGACA
>JAWOGX010000336.1:0-7208 GCA_046496455.1 Bacteroidales bacterium
CTTCTTTCGAGAAGAACTGGGAGATTATGTGGCATTTCTCAAACAATGAGAATGTGTTTGAGAAGCACTGGCAATACTGGACCCCCGAAACATCCGGGCAGGAGCAGTACGTCAGGCTCTACGGGCCTTATCAGAATAATGAGTCGGGCAGTACCTATAGTACCGGTTCTGGCCGCTACCTCAGACTGAAGAATGCTGAAGTCGGCTATACCCTTTCCGGCCGGCCGCTCCGAAAAATTAACGCCGAGTCACTCCGGATTTATGTCTCTGGTGTCAACCTGATCCTTTGGGCTGACGAACCATACATCGATCCCGATAACAGGGAATGGAGGGGCGGCAATATGCCTCCGTTGAGATCGGTTAACCTCGGACTTAAACTTAACTTCTAATTCATGCGCTTATGAAAAACAGGTACTGGATATACACCCTGGGTTTGATGATAGGGCTCATGTCATGCGAGGATGATTTCCTGGATCGGGCTCCCGGACTTAACCTCGATGAAGTTAAGGTGTTCACGATCTTTGAAAATACACAGCGCTATCATGCGGATTTGTACAGCCACCTTCAGGACGGGTTCAACCGTCTGGGCAACTATCAGCCTGTACCCATGTCTTCAGCTTCAGATGAATCAGATTCCTATATGGGCTGGCATGGTACCCAAACACTCAATTTCGGCAGTTATGACGAAGTGGACAATCAACTTGACAATTATTACGGCGGCATCCGTAAGGCCAATACTTTTCTGTCAAAACTGGAGGTCATTCCCTTCCCGTCAGAAGCCGTAAGAAATGCCATGGTGGGTGAAGTTTACTTCCTGAGAGCCTTCTATTTCTTTGAAATCGTCAAGCGCTACGGGGGGATGCCCATCATCGACATGGTACTGGTTCCCGGCGATGAATTGATGTATGCCAGGGATTCATACAAGGATTGCGTCGATTTTATCCTCTCCGATTGCGATCAGGCCATTGGCATGCTGCCGGTTACCCGTCCCGACAATGAACTTGGCCGGGCTACCAAAGGGGCTGCTATGGCTTTAAAGGCCAGGATGTTGCTCTATGCAGCAAGTCCCCTATGGAATCTTGAAATAACCAATCCGGATAAATGGCAGCTTGCCGCCGATGCGGCAAAAGCGGTCATTGACCTTAAAACTGAATCCGGAGAGCAGTCATACACCCTTTACAACAAGGGCAACGGGGCAACCGATTATGAACGTCTTTTCTTTACCAGGTCGAGCAACGGAAACAAGGAGATTATTTTTCATAAACATCAGGGAACAGTTGATTTCAACAACCAGCAGATCAATGTCTGGGCTCCCAAGGGAGATCAGTTTGAAGGCGCCGGGTCAATCGCTCCGACCCAAAACTTTGTGGATCTTTTCGAAATGAGCAACGGTAAACTGATCCAGGAGGCTGGTTCGGGTTATGATCCTGACAATCCCTACCTCAACCGCGATCCCAGGTTTTATAAGATCATCCTCTACAATGGAGCGGTATGGCAGGGTACTACGGTCGAAACATTTGTTTCTCCAGACCTGAATCCCTCCACAAACGGAAAGCACCGGAAAATTCTGGCCGAATACACCAGTACCGGCTATTACGTGCGGAAATATCTGCCCGAGGAGGTGAAGCCGAAAACAACGACCCGTGCCTACCACGACTGGATCTATTTCAGACTGGCAGAAATGTATCTGAATTATGCCGAAGCCCTGAACGAGGTTAGTGGCCCGACCCAGGAAGTTTACGATGCCGTGAACATGGTAAGAGCCCGCTCAGGAGTGGTTGAGCTGCCCCAGGGTCTCAGTCAGGATCAGATGAGGGCAAGGATTGTGAATGAACGGGCCATTGAGCTTTGTTTTGAAGAGCACCGCTGGTGGGATGCACGCCGTTGGAAGAAAGGCGCAGAATGGTTCGGCGGCGAAATGTACGAGATGTACATTGTCAAAGATGCCCAGGGTAAGCTCAGCTATACCAGAAAACCTTTTGAAACCAGGGTTTATCGCGATTACATGGATCTTTATCCCATCCCGATTTCCGAGATGAACAAGAATCCTTTATTCCAGCAAAACCCGGGTTGGTAAGCCATGATGAATCTGAACAAGAAAATAGTTATGCAAAATATGAGCAAAGCATATATTCGGATCTGCCTCATCACCGTATGGGCCTTCGGAGGAACGGCCACTCTTCAGGCCCAGCAAAATTCGGGTACAGAGCATCGCGGGTTGGTCAGAGATACAACCCTCAACAGCAAGTTGATTGACGTCGGTTACGGCACCCGTACAAAGGCTGAGCTGACCCATGCCATTTCAACTATCACCGCATCCTCCCTTGAACAAACACCGGTGCCCAATCTGTCGAATGCGATTGCCGGCCGTACAACCGGGCTGACCGTGATCAAACAGACGGGCGATGAACCCGGTTACGACAATTCATCTGTCTACATCAGGGGAATCGGTACTTTTGGATCTACGGTGGCACCCCTGCTGATGGTGGATAATGTTGAACGCGACTTCAGGCAACTTGACCCCATGGAGATTGAGTCTTTTACGGTGCTGAAAGATGCAGCAGCTACCGCACTTTTCGGAATGCGCGGAGCCAACGGAGTCATTCATGTCAGAACGAAAAGGGGTTTTAACGGGAAATCTGAAATCAAATTCTCTGCCCAAACCGGATTTCAGTCACCAACCTCCCTGCCAACCTACCTTGGAGCTGCCGAATATGTGAGCTTTTACAATAAAGCTTTACAAAACGACGGTCTAAGTGTTCCCGACGACAGCCGGTTTAACCCGGCTATGTATGACGGCAGCCAGGATCCCTTCCGGTATCCTGATGTAGACTGGTACGGTGAATTTGTTAAAAAATCCGCTGCCCAGCAGCAATACAAGCTGACTATGAGAGGTGGCAACGAAACGGTTCGTTATTTCATTTTTATGGGGACCACCGGACAGGATGGCATTTACCATTATGCCGAAGAAAATCCCCAGTATAGTACCAATCCCAGGTTTACTAGATACAATCTCCGTTCAAACATTGACGTGGATGTGACCAAAACCCTGCTGGTTTCAGTTGACCTGGCAGCCAGGGTCGAAAACCGTCACGTGCCGAATACCAGCGCCTCCTCCATTTTTAGCTCGCTGTCTCAGCTCCCGCCCAACGCCATGCCGGTATACAACCGCGACAGCTCTCTGGCCGGCACTTCGGTGTACCGCAACAATCCGCTGGGAATGATCTCCCGGACCGGATACAGAGACAACTACAACCGCATCCTTCTGGGCAACGTTGAGGCCGCACAAAAACTTGATTTTATCCTTAAGGGGCTCTCAGCCAACCTGATGATGGGATTGGATGCTAACAACTACTATTCGCTTGGCCGGAGCCAGAGCTATGCCGTTTACCAGGAATTCGATGAAGCCGATTCGCTCATTTACCTGAAATATGGTGACAACAGCGACATCAGCATCAATACATCCAAATTCGACGATGGATTTGCCTTTATGATGACCACGCTCGGGGGCTTATCTTACCAAACCAGCCGTGAGGCTTTCACCTTTGCAAGTGATTTAAAATACATGCAATCGCGATATGTGATGGCAGGCAACAACCTGGCTTATGCCCAGCAAGGTATATTCGGAAGGGCCACCCTGGGATGGAGAAACTCGGTGTTTACCGAGTTTGGTTTTGCCTGGAACGGGTCAGAAGACTTCAGAAAAGGGAACCGCTTTGGTTTCTTTCCAACCCTTTCTGCAGCCTGGCTGCTTTCAAATGAAGAATTTTTCAAAGATTCTGAAAAGATCTCATTTTTCAAGATCAGAGCATCATACGGAAAAACCGGAAACGGAAAACTCGGTCTCGAAAGATTTCCATGGGAACAAAAATTCTACAGCGGCGGGGGCTATATCTTTGGCTCCGGTTATGGCTGGTCTGACGGATCCTGGGAAGGCAGAATCCCCAATCCGAATATCCGCTGGGAGGAGTCGTACAACGCCAACCTGGGGGTCGATCTTGAATGGAACGATTTTCTTGAACTGACCCTGGATCTGTTCCATCAGAAGCGCCTGAACATCATCACCACCAGCGCAAACATCACACCTTCGATCATCGGACAAGCCCTCCCGTATGAAAATAATGGTGAAGTGGTTAACAGGGGTTTTGAAAGCACCATTGGCCACAGTAGCAGGAACAAAGCCTTCGGTTATTATGTCAAAGGCCTTGTCTCTTATGCTTCAAACCGGATCGTAAGCATGCAGGAAGTAGAAGGATTGCCGGATTATCAGTACCGGCAGGGTAAATCTGCCTCTGCCATCTGGGGACTTGAAGCCATCGGTTTCTTCAAAGATGAATCAGACATCGCCGGCAGTCCTTACCAGTCGTTTGAAGCCGTCAGGCCCGGTGATGTGAAGTTCAAAGACCAGAATGGTGACAACATCATTGATTACCAGGATCAGATCGTGATTGGTGATCTTATTCCGCAATGGAACCTCGGAATATTGGCTGGTTTTAATTATAAGGGACTGGATGTCAACATGGTACTTAGCGGGATCATTGGCCGGACCGTAATGATTTCAAACAACAGTGTATGGGTGTTGCAGAACAATGGAAAGGTAACCCCGGTGGCCTATGACTCATGGGAGGAGGGCGTTAATGAAGAAAGCGCCCTTTACCCGAGGTTGAGTACATTAAGCAATAAAAACAATTACAACAGCTCCTCGCTTTGGGCCAGAAGCGGTGATTATTTCAAGCTGGTGAACTTTGAGCTGGGCTACAGTCTGCCCGACCGTTGGCTCAGCCGGATCGGAATATCCGAACTCAGGATTTTTGTGAATACCTATAACCTGTTGAGCTTTGATACCATGGCTGAGTCGTGGCTCGATGCTGAAGTACCGAATGCAGGGGTGTCAGGTTATCCGGTTATGCGTGTGTTTAACTCAGGATTAAGTGTCAGATTTTAATCCAGAAATAAGTCATGAATATGAAACGATTCTTTTACCTGTTGTTGCCCGGAGTGATCCTGATCACCATGAATTCATGCGAGGATTTTTTAGATAAGGAGGTTGATGTTAATCTCACGGAAGACATCATCTTCAGCGACAATCATTATGCTCCCGGCTTCCTTAACAACATCTATAATGATCTTCTGACCGGATACAATCGCTACGACGGCGCCATGCTCGCCAGTGGCTGTGATGAAGCAGAGAATTCCTATTCAGGATCCCTGGTTCAAATGTTCAACAACGGAGCCGTGAATTCTTCGCTGAATCCTGATGATATCTGGGATCAGATGTATTCGGGGATCCGTAAAACCAACCTTTTTCTTGAAAAGCTTGAAACAACCATCGCTGAAAGCAACAGCATTCCAGAAAAAGAACGCCCAAGGATGAAGGGTGAAGCGCTCTTTCTCCGGGCCATGTTTCATTTTGAACTGGCAAAACGGTACGGAAGAATTCCTTTCGTTGACCAGGTTCTTACCATCGAAACTGCCGGAACCGTTCCGCAGCTCAGTTTCAACGAGGTGGTTGAAAAAATCGTGAACGATTGCGATTCAGCCTACGTCTATCTCGGTGATTTTAACGACGATGCCAATAAGGGAAGAGCAATAAAATCAGCTGCTATAGCTCTCAAATCAAGGATCTTACTTTATGCCGCAAGCCCTCTGAATAACCCTGAAAGTGATCCGTTAAAATGGCAGCGGGCTGCTGATGCCGCCCTTTTTCTGCTGAACATGAAAGGGGCTACCCTGGGCCTCGAAACGAAGTATTTCAATGTTTTCACCACTCCTTATTCCAGGGAGGTCATTTTTGCCACACAGGCATTGAACAGCAACGATTTTGAGCGATCCAACTTTCCAATCAGTTATGGTGGAGCAGGACTCACCAATCCGACCCAGATACTGGCAGATGCCTTCGATACCAAATGGGGAATTCCCATTACCGATGATGAACGGTATTCTCCGGACGACCCCTTTCTTAATCGCGATCAACGCTTTTATGACATCATGCTTTACAACGGCGTGGTCTTTAAATCCCGCCCGGTCGAAACCTATCTGGGGGGGAAAGACGGCTTAAATGCCGGTCCAACCGCTACAAGAACGGGCTATTATCTCAGGAAATTCATTGATCCATCGGTTGATCTTGACAAGGGAACAACGGTGCGAAAACCCTGGATCCTGTTCAGGTTTGCCGAAGCTTATCTGAATTACGCTGAAGCACTGAACGAAGTTTCCGGACCGGTGCAGGAGGTGTACGATGCCGTGTATGACCTACGGAAAAGAAACTATGTTATTACAAATCGCGCACGTTATCCGGCCGGTATGAGCCAGGTTCAGATGCGGGAACGGTTGAAAAAAGAAAGACAGGTTGAACTGGCCTTCGAAGAGCACCGTTTTTGGGATCTGAGAAGGTGGAAAGATGCCGAGGTAGCGCTGAATCAGCCTGCCACCGGCATGAAGATTGAGTTTAATCCATCAGACACCACCTACACCTATCAGGTTTTTGAGGTGGAAAGCCGCAGCTTCGATCCGAGGTTCTATTGGTATCCAATTCCGAGAAAAGAGGTGCTGAAAGGATATGTAACCCAAAACGAAGGGTGGGAATAGTCCGGCAGCAGAATTTTAAGCAATTTAAAACCATGGTATTATGAAAATTTTTGCAGCGATTGCCCTGGCCTCACTGGTTGTTCTTATGGCCTGTGAATCAACCGATGATATCCTCGATAAAACAGATCATACCGCACCCGCTATCGTTTTTACCCCGGATACACTTGAAGTGGGGGCCGGATCGGTTTTCATGGTTCAGGCAAGCATTGAAGATCAATCCGGCTTGCAAAGGATTGAGTTTTCTTATGGCGATTGGAGGATCAATAAAATCATTGACCTGACCGAAGAAAGCGGAAACGAATCCTACCAGTTCACCGCAGAATTCACGGTGCCGACCAATGCGAAGCTGGAGTGGGAGGAGAACCTCTATTTTAACGACGCTTCATCCATCAAAATAAAGCAGCACTATCACCGACTAACCCTCAGCGCCTGGGACAAAAACCGCAACCTGGCCAAAGGGATCATTTATGTGAGAGTCACGGAGTAGGAGAGAGTGACGCCAAACGTACTATTAGTTTTACGGGACAACACTGATTATTTTTACAAAAACCCGAACAAATTTTTCAATTTTGTATAATAATCGGAACAATGATAAGGAAATTAATAGGAAAGAACCGCAG
>JAWOGX010000356.1:0-3429 GCA_046496455.1 Bacteroidales bacterium
CCGGACTTGGCTTGCTGTCTAATGTGGAAGGCCTTGCCAAGCCAGTGCCTGTCATTGAGGATACAGCTGTGCGCCCCGTTGACCTGCCGGCATATATGGCTGACTTCGACAGCATGCTATCGGACCTTGGCCTCTCATGTGTTTATTATGCGCATATCAGTACCGGGGAGCTTCACCTTCGCCCGGTACTCGATTTGAAAAATCCGGACCACATCAGGCTTTTTCGCCGTGTCGCAGAAGAGAGTGCAAAGCTTGTGAAAAAATACAGGGGCTCCCTTAGTGGCGAACACGGTGATGGCAGGTTGCGTGGTGAGTTCATCCCATGGATGGTTGGGGATGAAATCTATGATTACTTCGTCAGGCTTAAGGGGATTTTCGATCCCGGGGGGATGCTGAATCCGGGGAAGATAACCGGCACTCCACCGATGGATACCTCACTCAGGTATTCGGGCAGTTACCAAGCACCTCCATTTGAGCCCGTTTTTAATTATGATCATGACGGCGGATTTCTTCAGGCTGTGGAAAGATGCAATGGTTCAGGCGATTGCAGGAGACCCTCGTGGTATAACGGTGTTATGTGCCCATCTTACCAGGCCTCTTTGGATGAGCGCCTTTCCACACGGGGCAGATCCAACCTCATCAGGGAAGCCCTGTCCAGACCGCTTAATGGGAAACCTTTTGCCAACCCTGCTCTCAGGGAGATACTCGATCAATGCCTCTCCTGCAAAGGGTGTAAATCGGAGTGCCCAAGTGCTGTGGATATGGCAAGGTATAAGGCGGAAATTATGCACCAGTATTACCTGCATCACGGAATGCCATTGTCCGTCAGGCTTGTTTCCAATATTTCACGTATAAACCGGATTTTCAGAAAGATACCATGGTTTTATAATGTTGCGTTGGCCATACCTCCCATTGAATGGTTGATAAAAAAACTGACCGGAATCCATCCTGACAGAAAGATACCCAGGCTTTCAAATCCTGCCCTTCAAACCTGGATAAAAAAGCACAGCATTGGTGCAGAACCGAATGCAACGGGTCATTCAAAGGGCACTGTGATATTTTTTGTGGATGAATTCACCAATGATTTCGATGCCTCAATCGGAAAGATGGGGATAACATTACTCAAGTCACTCGGATACCATGTGATCCCGTATATAGGCGAAGAGAGTGGAAGGGCGCCATTTTCAAAGGGTGATCTTAAAAGGGCAAAACAATGTGCCAACAGAAATGTATCGTGGCTTAGGAATATGGTAAATCAGGAAGTTCCCCTGGTCGGTATTGAACCTTCCACCCTTTTGGTTTTCAGAGATGAATATCCTGATATTGTTGATGATGAGCTGGTGGAGGATGCCAGGCGGATTGGGGGAAATGCATTGCTCATCGAGGAGTTTATGGTTAGGGAGTTGGATAAGGGAAACATAGGCAGCCAATATTTTTCGGACGAATCTTGCAGTATAGTCGTCCATGGCCATTGCCATCAGAAGTCATTGGTGAAAAACAGTGGATTGGTAAGGATGTTGTCGATTCCCGGAAACTACACTGCAGAGGAGCTGAAATCGGGATGCTGTGGGATGGCTGGTTCTTTTGGAATGGAACGAAAAAATTATGAACTTTCGATGAAGATTGGTGAGCAGTTTTTATTCCCAACCATACGACAATTGGGCGATGGTATAATAGTTGCTATGCCGGGCACCAGTTGCCGCCAGCAACTCCACGACGGGACAGGGAAAAGGGCATTTCACCCGGTTGAGATCCTTTACAAAGCACTGAAAAACAATCACTCTGATGAGTGAATGACTATCTGATCCGACCAAAGTTGAACTGGCTGCCAATGATAAAAAGAAACCCAAAATCAACCCAAACATCAATAGTATGAAAAAGTTCATTTACCCATTTTCAGCGATATTCTTCGCATTCGTATTTCTTCTGATGTCGTGCAAAACATCCCAAACTGCGATGGAAGTATTAAAGCCCGCAGACATCAATGTGCCACCCCACGTGAAGAAAGTAGCAGTTGCAAACAGGTCACTTCCGGGCCGGGAAGACAAACTGATGAACATTCTCGAGGGTCTCGTCACCGGAGAACAGATTTTTGCAGACAAAGAGGGATCAAGCCATTGCATCAACGGCCTGGTCCAGAACCTGAATAGTGGTCCTCGTTTCACTGCTGTAATGGCAAGCAGCACAAATCTTTATGGCACCGGAACAAGGGAGTTTGCCCCGGCGTTAACCTGGATCAGGGTGGACAGCATCTGTAAGGCATATGGGACTGATGCACTGGTGCTCCTGGAGGCGTTTGATTCCAACACCGGAATCAAGGAGAGCAGCAGAGATGTAAAAAGGACAAAGGATGGCAGGGAGTATTATGAAAAAGTCTTCAGGGCTGACCTCTGCATTGATGTCAATGCGGGGTGGCGTATTTATGACAATGTCAACAAGAGGATCATTGATCAGAACGACTACCTCGATGGCAGATGCTGGAAAGGGGAGGGGCCAAATATCGGTGAAGCCCGGAAGAAGCTCCCGTCAAAAAGAAATGCCATCAACGACGCAGGTTTCTTTGCTGGTCAGCAATACGGCATGCGAATATCTCCAAACTGGATCAGGGTGACCAGAACCTATTTCGTCGGTGGCCACGATGGATTCAAGGAAGCAAAGAAACATGTGAAGTATGACAACTGGTCGGCTGCTGAGCAGATATGGGAGAATCTGACAAAAGATCCGGATCCGAAAATTGCCGGCAGGGCATATTATAATCTTGCACTGGCCTATGAGATCAAGGGGGACCTCGATAAGGCAATTCACTATGCCAATAGGTCTTTCAGGGAATACCGGATTAAAGAGGGACGCTCCTACCAGGTGATCCTTGAAAGAAGAAAAGCAGATGAGTATCGGCTGGACGAGCAGATGAAATCAGAATAGAATTAGCGCATCAGGAACATAATATTCCTGACCATTCCCGGTGAACGGGCTGAATTTTCAATTCTCAGTCCGTTTATTTTTACTGAAAAAATAACAAAACCAACTACAGATATTTGTTATTCAATGACTTGCCATCCTTGAACAGTAGGCAATGGCCAAAAAATACTGACAGAAAAAAGATCAGTTACAGGATAAGAGAGCAAAACAAAACGCAAACAGGCAGCAATAGATCCCTGTTTTTTTTTTTTGGCCCTACCTGAATTGCCAGAGAAAAAATCATGATAAATCCTGTTTTGGAGTAGTTAAAAGTAGGATTAAATAAATTACAGGCGTAAACACATATTAATTTACATCAATAAACACACTGCTCGTCGAAGTCAAGCGAAAATATGTTATCTTTGTAACATGAGTATTACAGAGAGAATCAGGGAAATCATTGAAAAGAAGGGTCTGACCGCATCCTCATTTGCGGACAAACTCGGTGTTCAGCGGTCCGGGATGTCGCAC
>JAWOGX010000064.1:0-6726 GCA_046496455.1 Bacteroidales bacterium
TTGCCAGCCGGCGGGCCTCCGAAAACAGGCGGTCAAAGCGAAGGAGGCGCCCCCGCCCAGGGTGACGGCGTGCAGGACCGTCTCGTCCAGCCCGGCGGTGGTGGAAAATCGTCAGCGAAAAGTTTACCAGTTAAGGTATAATTTTAAGGTGTGGTTTTGAGAGGATTGTTTCCCAAAAAATCACAAAAAAATTTCGATAAGGGCCTGATGATACACACCGGATTTTGGCTGCCATGCCCGAAATCAACCTGTGATGCTGATCATGCGTAGCTTTTCGTAGTCAACGATTTCTATAACCTTCCCCTGGGTTCTGATCAGATTCTCTTCTTTGAATTTCTTGATGATTCTGACCACACTCTCGGTTGTCATGCCGGAAAGTTCTGCGATCTCTTTTCTCGAAAGTTCAAGCTCGAAAGCGTTGGATCCGAATACATTGTCTGCCAGGCAAAGGAGAATGTCAGCCAGGCGGCCGTATGACTGTTTCTGCGTAAGGCAAAAGAATCTTCCATAGATCTGTACGGAACTGGAACTTTGCACATTGAATACTTCAGAAGCAAATGCTGCATTGGTAGTCATGAGGTGCCTGAATATGTTCACGTCAATCAATCTCACCTGGCAGTCAACATACGCTGCGGTGGAATAATGAAAGATCGTGTTTCCTTCCATTGCGGATGAAAGACTCACAAACTTGTTAGCGGAAATAATCTTTAGAATCAGGTTCCCGGTCAGACCTTCGATATAAGCTTTAACCAATCCCTTCACAAGGAAAACCACATGTGGAGCAATGGTCCCCTGCTTGGTGATGATTTCCCCTTTTTTGTAAGTAAGTTCTGTCATGTTACCTTCCACCAGAGCATTTTCTTCGGCACTCAGTTTCTCGAAACACAAGCACCCTTGCCTGGAGATAACACAGCTGTTTACAAAGATGGAATTATTGAACTCTGCCATATCAAGTTTATGTTTTATCTCTTAAACAATAGAAATACAGGTATTTAAATTTTACTCTGATATACAGAGGATGCTAAAGGTATAAAATTTCTTTCGATCTCACATCATATCAAATTATTTATTGATTCAGATCAATAAATAAAACGAGCAAAATCATCAATTTATGTGGAGGTAAAACAATTCCATCGGTGCGAAAGATATTGCAGAACGGGTCACCTTTGTACTGTTAATAAATTAACAATAAAATATAACGAACGATGGAAGCAAAAGCAGACCAAACTCTTGATTGCAAAGGACTAAGCTGTCCGATGCCGATGATGAAATTAGCCAAGGCCATGAAAGATCTTCAATCAGGGCAGGTTCTTGAGATGTTGGGTACAGATCCTGGCACAAAGTCAGATTTGCCCAAATGGTGTGAAAAAAGTGGCAATGAACTCATGTCTGAAGAGGCGCTGGATGGTGGCGTTTTCAGGTTTTTAATCAAAAAGGCATAGGAGGTTAGTATGACTGACAGAGCAAAACAACAAGGCATTTTCAGTCAACTGTTCGGCACTTTCTTTTCGAAGCATTGGCCGGTGTGGGTTGGCGGGGTGATCCTTGGTTTATTGAATATCCTGCTGTTTGCTATCGATAGCCCCTGGGGTGCGAGTGGTGGCATTAACAACTGGGGGGAGAATGTATATAAGGTATTTGGCATGCAGAGTTTCAGCGGCGCAACGCCGGTGGCAGTCAGCCTTTTTGGAATGCTGTGCCTGATGCTTGTGCTTGGGTCATTTATGGGGGCTCTTTTTTCCAAAGAATTTGCACTGCGGGTACCTCCAAAGGGTGAGATGGTAAAAGGGTTGATTGGCGGTGGATTAATGGCTATCGGTGCTACAGTGGGTATCGGCTGCACCATCGGTTCATTTTTCAGTGGTGTACCTGCCCTCTCCGGAGGTGCGCTGATTTTTACCGTTGGGTTGTTTGCAGGTGTGCTGATTGCCCTGAAGTATCTGATCTGGGAGATGGATAAATTCCCGAAGTTCAGCAGTGGAAAGAGTTACACCTGGTTGGCGGCCAAACCTGGAAAAGGGCAGTGGCAGGTCTATCTTGGATGGATCGTATTTGCAGGTGTGATGGTGCTTGCATGGAGCTATGGTCCTGGCAAAAGCGTTCTGGCATCGTTTATCATCATCGGTTTATTCATGGGACTGATCAGCCAGAGGTCAAGGTTCTGCATTGTAAAATCCTTCCGCGATCCCTTTATGACAGGGGAATCTGACGGATCTGTCGGTGTCATGGCCGGATTGGTGGTTACCCTGATTGGGTTCACTGCCATAAAGTATTTCGGGATTGGTATCGGGGATGCAGGATTACGGGCCCGCGAAATGGCATGGGTATTCCCGCACTTCTGGGGCCGGGCTCTCCTTGGCGGGGTCATTTTTGGCGTCGGAATGACGGTTGCCGGTGGTTGTGCCGTCGGAACCCTCTGGCGGGTCGGTGAAGGGCAGATCAAACTTTGGTTTGCGGCAATCGGATTCATCCTTCTCTCTCCGATTTCCAATAAATTCATCGTGCCCGTTGCCGATCGTCTTTTCCCGCAGCATATGCGTTTCAGGGCCTTTATGCCTGATTATATCGGATACCCGGCATCTTTTGCCCTGGTGATCGGAGTGATCTTGCTCTGGTATTGGTTTGTCAAGTGGAATGAGCGAACAGGGAAATTCACTGCTTATTAAAATGCATAAGATTATGAATAAGAATATCAATAGTATAGCATTGATGCTTCTGCTCGGACTGTTTGCAGCTTCCTGCACAGGCATTTATGAAAACGGAGAAGAACTTGCCGGTTCTCTGAAAGGCAGGGTTGATGAGGTTACTGCGGATGAATTAAGAACCAGGATTGACAACGGCGATGATTTTCTTCTGCTGGATGTCAGGCAGCAATCCGAATACGACAATGGTTCCATTCCCGGAGCGGTAAATATCCCGAGGGGTGAACTGGAATTTAAAATCCGGGATGATGGCTTCTGGGAAGAGGAATATCTCTATACCCCGGAGAATGATGCAGAGATCATTATTTTCTGCAAATTGGGTTATCGTGGTGCATTATCGGCTCATGCACTGAAACAGCTCGGTTTCACCAAGGTCAAGAATCTGAAAGGCGGGATGCTGAGCTGGGATCCTGAGATGGATAAGAATGCCCCTGTTAAGTCCTCCGGGGGCGGTTGTGGAGGCTGAGACCGGCTTTTTAATACTGTATGACATGCATATCATTATAAACTTAAAAAAAAACTGAACGATTATGAAAAAGTTAGCTATTTATTTCTTCGCTTTCGCGCTGGCAACAGCAATGGTGTTCTCGGGATGTAAAAAAGATGATGCCCCCGAATTTAATGCACAGAAAGCCGTTTCTACCTACATTGTAGATCATGACCTTGATCTGAACAAAATGCTTGACGGATTTGTCCTGGTGGCTCCTGACAATGGGGATGTCAGTGCTTATCATGTGATTGACATCAGGGCAGCAGCAGACTTCGCAACCGGCCATATTGCCAATGCTGTGAATGTAGAACTTGTCAATATTCTTACGGAAGCTGCAGCTGCAACAAAGCCTGTTCTGGTAGCCTGTTATACCGGCCAGACCGCTACGTATGCCGTGTCATTGCTCCGCCTGGCTGGTTATGGTGATGCCAAGGCTTTGAAATGGGGTATGAGTGGCTGGCACACCGATTTTGCCAATAATGCCAAAGGCTGGAATGGAAAAACAGGAGATCTTGCACAAGGCCACGCCAATTGGAACAACGATCCGGCTCCGGCCAACCTGACTTATGAAAGCCCGGTTTTCACCAGTACTTCAACCGATACCGCAGAAATCCTGAAACAGCGTATCAATCAGGTGCTCTCAGAAGGTTTTAAAACAGTTCTCGCAGAAGATGTGCTGAATACTCCTTCCAACTTCTTTATTAACAACTACTTCTCAGAAGGGGATTACCTGGCCTTCGGTCACATTGCCGGTGCCGTGCGCATTAACCCGATGCTTCTTGGTGAAGGACACGTCGAATACAATGATGCAGCAAAAAAGGTTGTTACCTATTGCTATACCGGGCAGACTTCTGCTGCAATTACTTCCTGGCTGCGCGTTCTCGGTTATGATGCATACAGCATGACTTTCGGGATGAACAAACTGTATCATTCAAATAGTGCCTGGACTGCAAACAAATGGGGCCCGACTGTACCGAAAGATCTCTCTTACGAAACGAAATAATCAGGATTATTTTCTCATATGATCATGAAAATGAAGAAATTATGGATAGCGTTTGCTGCACTGCTGTTGATTTTATCCGGCAGTTCAGCGCTGAAAGCTCAGGGGTGCGGCGACGGCCCCTCTGAAGAAGGTGTCCAGGTGATTGGTTTCCTCCAGTCACAATACGAAATACTCTATGCCGATAAGACCAAAAACAGTTTTTTGTTCGAAAGGGCAAGGATAGGAGTACAGGGAGCTATACCTTATGATTTTAGTTATTATGTGGTTCTGGAATTGAGTCCATACATCGCTGCCAATCCATATCTGATGGACGCATTCATCACCTATGAAAGGTTTAAATGGGCCCGCCTGTCTGTGGGATCGTTCAAAACCCCGATGGGCTTGGAAATCAATACGGCATGCAGTGGACTGATTTCGGTTTTCCGATCTACCGCTTCATTGCAGATGGTTGCACCCTTCCGTGATATGGGTGCTGTGCTGATGGGTGGAAGCAAGGAAACAAAAATTCAGTATCAGCTTGGCTTAATGAACGGGAGCGGATTGAAAATCACCGATAATAACAATAAAAAGGATGTTGTTGCCCGGGTGCTTTACAAACCCTGGGATTTCATCCAGGTGGGCGGCAATTTCCGCCATGGCTTCCCATCCTACAACAACAACACTGATTCCAGAACCACTTATGGTGCTGAACTTAAAATAAACTACAACGAGTTCACGCTGATGGGAGAATACCTGGTTGACCAGGGAGATTTTAATCGCGATCTCGGAGGTGGATGCGGTGGTGAACTGCTTCTGCTTGGTGAAGAGCGTGACGGATACTGGGGCGCTTTGGCCTATCGTACAAAATGGAATATTGAACCGATGATCAAGTATGATTATTTCAATTCGGGGAATGCCCAGAATTATAAAGAATCCAACCTGACATTCGGCATCAATTATTACCTGAACGACTGGACCAGGCTGCAGGCCAATTATATCTACCGTGCAGAAGAACCTTCGGAACTCAAGAATGATATGTTTGTGATTCAGGTTCAGGCAAAATTCAACTAACCCTAAAAGAGATTATCGCGTATGAAAAATATTATGAAATTAGCAACCCTGGCCCTGATTATCATGATCGGGGGCAAAGCAAATGCCCAGTTTGATATCATTGCAGCATCGGAAGCAGGCAAACTGGTCAATGACAAGAATACAATATTCCTGGCTGTTGTGAAAGCAGAGGATTATGCCAAGGTACACATTCAGAATTCTGTGAACCTTGATGTGAAATCAATTTGCAAGGCCGGTTCTATTGAAGGATTGCTCAAAAGCACCACCGAAGTAGCCCAGGTTTTGGGAAAAGCAGGGATTGATCCCGCGAAGACTATCATTATTTATGATAATGGTAAATATGTCAATGCAGGTTATGTCTACTGGGCGCTGGATTATCTGGGATATTCCAGGATAAAAATCCTGGATGGCCATATGAAAGCCTGGCGTGAAGCACGTTTGCCGGTGACCAAGACACCTACCAAATTGAAGGCAATTACCGTCACACCGAAAGTGAATAAAAGCATCTTCGCTGATTACGCCTATGTTAAGTCTAAACTGAAAAGTTCAGGCACACTCATTATTGATGTTTCCAGTGCCAAAGAATTTTCAGCTGGCAATATCCCGGGTTCAAAGAATGTTGAAAACAAAAACTTTTTCAGTGAAGAGACTTCAAAACTTAAGAGTAAGGCTGAAATTGAAAAGGTTTTGTCTTCGAACGGCATTACCAAAGACAAGGAGATCATCCTCTACTGTGCTTCCAGTGCAAGAGCCGGAACGGTATACATGATTCTCAAATCGCTTGGGTATAAAAACCTGAAGGTATACGAGCCGGGATACAATGAATGGAAAACCAAATAACCGTAACACCCCGTTGATCAGATCACCGCTGTGCAATCTGGATGGGATTGCTTATAATTTCGAATGGTATGGGATATCTCCGAAATCTTTCTGACCAGGTTTGCACAGGGGTAGCTGATCCGCAAATTCAACATTAAAAAAATAGGACTTATGAAAACTTTGAGATATTTCCTGATCCTGCTCGCTATACCGATCCTCTTTGCTGCCTGCAATCAGACAGATCAAACTGTGTATGGTTCACTCGACAAGATGGTTGAGTCTTATGCCGGAAGGGTCAGCTATATCACTCCGGAGGCCTTGCATTCCAGCGCAGATGAGCCTGCTTCCCCGATGATGATTGTAGATATCAGGGAGCCCGAAGCTTTTATTGAAGGGCATATCCCAGGTGCTGTCAATGTTCCGAGGGGGGTGCTCGAGTTTTCTGCTGATAAGCTATCAAACCGGAGGGAGAAAATCGTAGTGTACGGCCAGGATGATGATCTGGCTATATTGGCAGCTGTAAATCTGGAAAAGTTAAAATTTCAGCATGTAGACGTTCTCCGGGGTGGCTTTGAGAAGTGGGTTGAGAACTATTCCGACCAGGTTGAAGAGGGAACCGGAGAGTCTGCAGCCGCACCCGCGGCAAAGGCACCGTCAGGTGG
>JAWOGX010000103.1:0-3997 GCA_046496455.1 Bacteroidales bacterium
GCGGGAGTGGATACTGATCGATTATTTTGATGTTGTGGTTCATATCTTTCTCGAACATGTGAGGGGGTTTTACAAAATCGAGGAATTGTGGGCTGATGGGATAATTACGAGAACAGAGGAGAAATAACCAGAAATGAGCGAAAACGGAAAGAAGAGACCACCGCGTGAAGGTGGGCCAAACGGGAATCAGGGAAATACTCCCCCGAAGAAGAACAACAGGATATACTGGATCTATGGCGCCATGGTTCTGGCTCTCCTGTTGGTCACTTCCATCCGTTGGGGTGAGGGTGTCAAGGAGATTACCTGGCTGGAGTTTGAAAGGGAGATGTTGCTCAAACACCATGTCGAAAAGATCGTTGTTGTCAACAACAAGGTGGTAGAGGTGTATATCTCTGCAGATCATCTTACGGATACCATCCATTCCGAGAAATACAAGGTTGATGTACAGGGATTTAATGATGCTCCGAATCCGGGGCCGCATTACCAATTGCCGATTGTGACCCTGGAGCAGTTTGAAAGACGGTTCGAAGAATTGCAGAACAAGCTTATAACCCAGGATACAACCGGACTCTGGGACAAGATGAGGGCAGAGGATCCTGAATTCTCTCCTGCTGACTATCAGGCGGCTGCTGAGAAGATCAGGATGGAGGTAAACATACCGATACAGATTGAAGAGCGACGTGAGTGGGGGAAGGAGCTGAGCTGGCTGATCCCCCTGATCCTGATTGTTGTGGTTTGGATATTCCTCATGAGGATGATGGGCAGGGGAGGCCCCGGAGGCGGGCAGATCTTTAACATCGGAAAATCAAAAGCACAGCTGTTTGACCGTGACACCATGGTCAAGGTGAATTTCAATGATGTAGCCGGTCTTGAGGAGGCTAAGGTTGAGATTATGGAAATCGTTGATTTTCTCAAGAATCCGAAGAAATACACCAATCTTGGCGGTAAGATCCCCAAAGGGGCTTTGCTGGTGGGTCCTCCGGGCACCGGGAAAACCCTGCTTGCCAAGGCTGTTGCCGGTGAGGCACAGGTTCCTTTCTTCTCCATTTCCGGATCCGATTTCGTTGAGATGTTTGTAGGAGTCGGTGCATCAAGAGTCAGAGATCTTTTCAGACAGGCAAAGGAAAAGGCCCCTTGCATCATTTTTATTGATGAAATTGATGCCATTGGGCGCGCTCGTGGAAAAAATGCAGTAACCGGTGCCAATGACGAGCGGGAAAACACCCTGAATCAACTTTTAACCGAAATGGATGGTTTTTCAACCAATTCAGGGGTAATCATCCTTGCTGCCACTAACCGGGCCGACATACTCGACCGAGCCCTGCTGCGTGCCGGCAGGTTCGACCGCCAGATACATGTTGAGTTGCCTGACCTGAATGAGCGGCTTGCCATTTTCAAGGTCCATATGAAACCATTGAAGGTTAATCCGGAGGTCTCCGTTGATTTTCTTGCGAAACAGACCCCCGGGTTTTCAGGTGCTGACATAGCCAATGTCTGTAACGAGTCAGCTCTTATCGCTGCCCGTAGAGGGAAGCCTGAAATCGGAAAGCAGGATTTTCTCGATGCCATTGACAGGATCATCGGTGGGCTTGAGAAACGCAATAAAATCATTTCTAAAGATGAGAAGGCGGTGATCGCATTCCATGAGGCAGGCCATGCCTCCATCAGCTGGCTTGTAGAGCACGCTCACCCACTTGTTAAGGTGACCATCATTCCGCGCGGGAAAGCCCTTGGTGCAGCATGGTACCTCCCGGAGGAACGCCAGATCACTACCTACGACCAGATGTTTGCCGAAATTACCGCAGCACTCGGAGGCAGGGCTGCTGAAGAAGTGATATTTGGCAGGGTTTCTACCGGTGCATTGAATGACCTTGAGAAAGTTACCAAACAAGCTTATGCAATGGTGGCTTATTTTGGGCTCAACAAGGAAATTGGAAATCTCTCTTACTACGACAGCACAGGGCAGCAGGAGTATAATTTCAACAGGCCTTATAGTGAGAAAACCGCCGAGATTATAGATCAGGAAGTAAAAGCCCTTGTTGAGTCGGCTTACCAGAGAGCCGTCAACCTCTTGCAGGACAACAAAGAGCAACTCGAGCAACTGGCAAAAGTACTGCTCGAAAAGGAGGTGATCTTCAGCGAGGATCTTGAAAAGATTTACGGAAAGAGCCGTTATCAGATTGCTCATCCAGAAAAACCTGACGATAACGGTGTTGTCACCAGCCTTCCGGACAGCACTACTGAAAACATCAATGATTCGGATCAAAGTGCTGCCTTGACTGCTGATAATCAGGATAAAGAGTAGTTTAATACGACGATCATGAAGGATGCCACGGCAAAAGAACGGGTTCTCAAGAATATCAGAAATGCACTGATTCAAAAGAATGAAAATCCATATTTCAGTGTTAATCTTGATGAGTCACCTTATGCCCCGGTTGACCCGGTAACCGAAGTTGCTTTTGCAGAGGCACTCCGGAAAGTAGGGGGTGAGTTTATTTATTGCAGTGATGAGCGTGATATGCTGATTCAGCTGAAAGGGCTTTTCCAGGAGCAGGAATGGCAAGAAGTGTATGTTTTGAATCCCAGTCTTGCCGCATTGCTTGAGGCTGCGAACATCACGGTTGTGACGGATCCCAATGCCCTCGGCCCGATGAAAGTCGGGCTCTCTTTCTGTGAATCTCTGGTCGCAAGGCTTGGCACCGTTGTGATGTCAGCGGTTGCCACAGACGGGCGTCGAATGATTGTCCATCCTGAAATACAGTTGATTATTGCCTATGCAAGCCAGGTTTTTGCAGACCTGAAAGATGCCATAGAAGACCTTTCAATCCGCTACGGCGACAGTATGCCTTCCATGGTGACTTTTGTCACCGGACCCAGCCGGACAGCCGATATTGAAAAAACCCTGGTGATGGGGGCCCATGGCCCTAAACAACTGTTTGTTTTTATGATAGATGACAGCAATATAAGTCCTGAATAATCTTGTTGCATTGAAAACACTTTTAATCAGAACCCTGAGTGGTGCCATTTATGTCGCCACAATTATTCTTCCCCTGCTGCTTTTACCTGAAGTGTTTCCTTTGATTATTGCAGCATATGGTGTGCTGGCCATGATTGAATATTACAGATTGACCATTGGCCGGGGCCTTAGGTTGCCCCGCTGTCGGGTTCTGTGTTCCGGATGGGTTTTCTGGATATTTCTTGGAACAGTATGGCTCCTGATACCATTCGGGTTGCTGGCTTTTCTTCCGGCTATCATAAACAGGCTGTCGCCTGGAAGTGGTGAACAGCTTACCATTGTTATGTTTGTACTTGTCTGGACACACGACACCTTTGCCTACCTTACCGGAAGGGCGTTTGGAAAGCGTCCTCTTGCACCCGGAATTTCCCCGGCAAAAACTGTTGAGGGGGCAATCGGAGGAGCTCTCTTTGCGTTTTTAGGCGCATTTGTCGTTATCTACTGGTTTCCATTGCCGGAACCCGGGTTTCTGTTTTGGCCCCTGGGAGCGTTGGCCGTTGTCCTTTTTGCAAATCTGGGTGACCTGGCAGAGTCAAAGCTTAAAAGATTGGCAGGTGTGAAGGACTCCGGAACGATAATGCCCGGGCACGGAGGTATTTTCGACCGCTTTGATGCTATTCTTCTGGTGGTGCCTTGCTGGATCGTGCTGGTGATGCTGTTCGCCTGATCAGTGGGGCCCCTGTTCTTTCAGCCGGCTTTTTGCAAAAAACGTGAAGTGTACCTTGCCGTACTTTCTCTCTTCGGTAAACATGGGATGAAGTGAGAATGAGTTTGTGCCTGGAAAATCTTCAGAATGATTTGGAAAATACAATTGCAGAATTTGAATTCCTGAACAATCTTCGGGAAAGCGCCATAATGGCCAGCCTTCGCATTCTTGAACTTTCCTCAGATATACCAAACAGTTCTAAATATGAATTGGACACGCTATTTGGGAAAACCATGATACGCCCTACCTACAATGGAAAAATGGGAACTTTGGAA
>JAWOGX010000254.1:0-4592 GCA_046496455.1 Bacteroidales bacterium
TCCAATCCATACGGGCTGTCTCTTGATTCTGTGACCGGTACATTCATCCCTTTATCAAGCCTGGCCGGAAACTACTTTGTGTATTACACCCAATCTGGATGCACTGTCAAAACCGGACTGGAGATCATCGGCCTGGACCCGGGCACCACCCTGAACGATACCATCATCACGGCAATTCAGGATTCAGCAACCTATCAGTGGGTTGATTGCAACAATGGCTATCAGCCCATTTCCGGCGCAACCGGCCAGAGCTATGCAGCGAGCGTATCAGGCGATTATGCCGTGATCATCACCTATCGGGGCTGTACAGACACATCGGCCTGTGTGAATATCAGCATCACGACATCTTTGCCGGGGCATCTGACCGAAAACAGACCTGTCCGGGTCTATCCCAACCCGATCGGTAACATGCTGGTCATCGAAACCGGGCCGCACACCGAAGGAATTCCCTATGCCCTTTACGACTATTCGGGGAGGAGTGTAATGAAAGGGTGGTTGACTTCAGAGATCCAATCGCTTGAAACCGGTCATTTGCCGGCAGGAATTTATCTTCTGAGGGTAGGGTTGGGTTCCGGAGGTGCCTTTAAGGTAGTGAAGGAATAGGTTGGGTGATCAGGTGGATTTAATGATACCCGTTACAGCCTGGTAACGCTGAACGTGTCTCCCTGCCTGAGGTCCCCTGTTTTAACACCTTTGTTAAGCCAGCTTTTCCTTTGGCTTGCAGTCCCATGCTGGAACGAGTCAGGTGTTACACGACCCTGTGATTTCATCTGGATTTTGTCGTCACCAACGGCTGAAGCCGCATTAAGAGCCTCTTCCAGGTCACCTTCTTCAAGGAAATCTTTCATCTTTTGTCCATGATGCACCCATACACCGGCGAGAAAATCGGCCTGCAATTCCAGCCTGACAGTCATCTGGTTTATCTCTTTTTGCCCCACGCCTGAAGCTCTGTATCTGGCAAATTCATCCATGGTTCCGAGCAGGTTTTGCACATGGTGCCCAACCTCATGGGCAAGAATGTAGGCAACGGCAAAATCCCCCTGCGCACCAAGTCGTTGCTGCAATTCCTCAAGGAACTCCAGGTCAATGTAAACTTTTTCGTCACCAGGGCAGTAGAATGGCCCCGTGGCATCCTGGGCATATCCACAGGCTGAACTCACACTCCCGCTGAACAGTACAAGTTTTGGTTCTCTGTAGGTCTTGCCCATCTCCTGGAACAGCATGTGCCAGACATCCTCAATATCCGCAAGCACCACAGCCACAAATTCACCCATCTCAATTTCTTCCTGGGTCAGTTCTGTCTTTTCACCCGAATCAGGATCCAGGTTGCCTAAATTAATGACCTGTAAGGGATCTCCTCCCAGGAAGTAGACAATGGCTGCAAGCACCAACGTGCCGATCAGGCCCCCTTTCAGTCCTGCAGCACGCCGTTTGCTTGTCCTTGCGTCTTCCACATTGGAACTCTGACGCCTGCCTTTCCATCGCATTTGCTTTATTATTTTGGTTATTACTGAATTTTCACCCTTTGCATCACCCTGGTTTATTTTTTCTTGTCAAGAATCAGGTTCAGCAGGAAAAGAATGATTATAGCACCGGTTGCACCGGTGAGAATCGCGCCAAGCCACCCGTCTCCGAGACTGATGTGCAGTCTGTCAAAAATCCAATAGCCAAGAGCGCTTCCTACGATTCCTAAAAAAATATTTCCCAAAAGCCCGAGGCTGCTGCCCCTGTAAATCAAACTGCCAAGCCAGCCGGCAATGGCACCGGTGATTAAAGTTCCAATTATGTGCATTTGATTTATATTTGGTTAGATAGAGCGATATCCACGTACAAAGGTAAGAAAGTAATTGCATCAATAATTTGTGCACAAAAAAAACCACCCTGCAAATCGGGATGGTTTTGCTTTGTGGGACGTACTGGAATCGAACCAGTGACCTCTTGCCTGTCAAGCAAGCGCTCTAAACCAACTGAGCTAACGCCCCTAATATGAAGAACAATGGGGGTGACCTGTTGCCTGTCATCCGCCGGCTGGCGGACTAAACCAACTGAGCTAACGCCCCGGGAAAAGTTGAACGAGCGGCAAAGATAATCAAGAATTCCTATACGCTGCATTCTCCTCCTGAAAAAAATCAAACGCTGTACTTTTGTCATGGCTGAAGAAAAAGTGCCCGCGGATTTCGCAGATTACCGCAGATCAGCCTCTGTGTCAATCCGAGAGCTATTTTTATAAAAGCCATTGTCAGAACTTTCCAAAATGGACCAGCTACTGCCAGCGACCATAAATATTCTGATAAACTTTTCACTTTTCACTTTCTGATGTTAGTTTTTATACCTTTGTTCCCTCAGTTCTTTCGGCATTCCCGGGACGTTAGCTCAGCCGGTTCAGAGCGCATGTTTCACAGACATGAGGCCACTGGTTCGAATCCAGTACGTCCCACCTCAAAATCAACCACTTACAAGATTCATTCTCATAAGTGGTTTTTTATTTCATACACAATTTCGTACACAGATTCAAACGACCCCTTTTTGTTCCCTCAATCTTGTGGGTCAGGTATCCTTTTCCCCGTATGGCAATAGCCCTTGATCCAGCTAAAAGGTTGTTCCGGACTCATTCCATTTCCTTGCATCTACATCATTGTCGGGGACGGCGGCGCAAAAAGCCTCACCGCTTGTATGTCTTCAAACCAAATTACACCTTAAACTGGTAAACATTTTGCTGACGATTTACAGTTGACAATCCTAACGATACCCGACTTTAGTGTTTTCGTGTTTTTGTGGCAAAAATATTCAGATCGGCTTCCCCATCAACTAGCTCAGGACCCGCTGAGGATCAATATCCTCAATGCTGCGCACCTTTACCGGAAAGCATTTTGCAGGCGATATGCAGTCTGCTTATTCAGAGGCAGATTAGTACAACAGAAGTTTCCTGGCAATTGTAAACTCCGGTGTGATAAAACAGACCATATAAATCCCCGGAGGCAAGCTACTGGTGTCAATTCCGAAGGAATCGGCATTTTCCGGCAGGATGTCTTTCGAATAGACAGTTTTGCCACTCATGTTGGTTATCACAATGGATTGAACACCCGTATTCCTCATTCTGATCATGATGTAATCCGATGCAGGGTTGGGGTATAGTTCAATCAATTGGTCATGACTGATTTCACGGATGTCGATACAAGGGTCAACGGTAATGTGAATGGTATCGGCATTGCTGCACGCAAACTGGTTGGTTACCATGACACTGTACTGGAAGGTTCCTGCACCGAGGGTCGAACCAATAAGTGTGATGGAAGGTGTAGAGGATCCCGTTGACCAAAGGTAAGACGAAAATCCGGTACCAGGATCAAGTGTGATGACATGGCTGATGCAGATGGTATCGTCAGGGCCAAGGTTTGGAAGCGGCAAGGGATGTACCTGGATACAGGCAGTGTCTTTTGCCTCACAACCTATTTGGTCGGTAACCATAAGCCAAATGCAGGTGTCAGTCAAACCAGTATGTGAAATCTGTTGGGCTGTGGAACCATTGGACCAGAAATAGCTGATGGGGCCAAATCCTCCGGTGACCTGGCCGCTAAGCTGTGCCTGATCTCCGTAACACAGCGCTATGTCTGGCCCTATGTCTGGTTGTGGGTTGGAAACGATCACCAGCAAAGTGTCAGAAGCCTGACAGTTGTGAAAATCCGTGGCCACCACCCAGAACTGAGCGTCCTGGGTGATGAGGGGATTAATAGTGGCAGTGGTGGCACTGTTGCTCCAGAGGTAGCTGACGGTGCCTGTCCCTCCTGTAACGTTGGCTGTCAGGGATGCTGGGGTGTTATAGCAAATAGTGTCATCAGCGATTGGTGCCAGGACGGGGTTTTGCCATGCAGTCAGAAGAGCGGTGTCAGTCGCTGAGCAACCGAATGTGTCGGTGACTTTAAAAACCATTGTTGTATTGGCGTTTGCAACGAACTGGTATGATTGCCCCGGGTTGTTGTTCCATGTATAGCTGTATGGCGGAAAGCCGTTTGATGCTGATCCGCTGAAGGTTGCCTGGTTTCCGGTGCATGCTCCCTGGTCAGCACCTGCATTTGCCGTAATATGGCTGACAAGTATGCAGACGGTGTCTTTGGCCGTACATCCGGCCTTATCGGTCAAAGTAACAGTGGCACAAGTGTCAGAAACCGCAGTGAGATTGATCTGGGCCATTGATCCCCCTGTTGTCCAGGCGTAGGTGTAAGGTGTAAACCCACCGGAGGCTTGTGAGGCAAGTGGGATGATGTCCCCTTTGCATGCAGTATCGTTTGCGCCGAGATTAACCACAGGGTTTGAGACAAGCACCAGCAGGGTATCAGATGCCTGGCAGCTGTGAATATCGCTAACCTGTACCCACAACTGAGTGTTCTGGGTGATGAGGGGATTGATGGTGGCGGTGGTGGCGCTGTTGCTCCAGAGGTAGCTGATGGTGCCTGTCCCTCCGGAAACGTTGGCTGTCAGGGATGCTGGGGTGTTGTAGCATACAGTGTCATCAGCTATCACTGCCAGGACGGGGATGGGGAAAATAGTGGCAGTCTCCGGAGCTGAAGTAGCGGGGTTTCCTGCAAGGCAGGCAG
>JAWOGX010000348.1:0-3487 GCA_046496455.1 Bacteroidales bacterium
GCGCAATCTTATCCTTCAGTTCAAAAGAAAAAATGGAAGCAAGCTGACCCTGCGGATCAATCTCAAGGAAAGATTCATAAAACAGATCAACGAAATCACTTTGTGAGCTGGCCTGCTTTTTCATGGCCATTGACACTGCCTGGTTGAAGACTGTATCTGTGGAATAACCTGCCATGGAGCGGATCACATCCACCACACTCACCTCAAGGGTAACGTTCATACCCCCCTGAAGGTCAAGCCCGAGATTAATCTCCAATGCTTTGGCTTCACTGTAGGTATATTTCCTGAGTCCGAGATTATAAACAGTCTGGCTGGCGAGTGAGTCAAGGAAAAATTTCTGGTTTACCTGAACCAGTGAATCATAGATCACCCTCTTCCGGACTTCATCCCCGTTTGCCATCTTTGCTGCCAGTTCGTTGACAGCCGGTCTGTGTGCATACCTGTCGGCCTTCCTCTCCTGTACCTTGGTCACCACTGTGAATGACAAGTAAAACAAACAGATCAGTGTGAGCAGGATTGCCAATAACTTTACGGCTCCTTTGTTCTGCATTGCTGTGTTATTTGATTTTGATAATATTAATTGCGCTCATTTTTAAGGCTGCAAAGATAGAATTTTCATTTGTTAAATCACAAGTGATGAATAAAGAAATCAGGTTACTGTGATTCGCCGGCTTAAACCTCCTGGGTGATTTTGAGTCAAAGGAACAGTTTCGGGGGGGAGAAAGAGCTATCTTTGCAAAACCTGCCCCGCTGAAATGATCACCAAGGATTATCATAAAGCGTCCTTCGGACAGGATTGGTTTATCAACAAAATATCCCCATAACATGCGTAGAAGATCATTCAAACACACAGCACTGCTCCTGATTGGCATACTTGTTTCAATGGCTGGGTCAGGCCAGATTCAATACGATTTTGGTTTTAAGCGCGATTTTTCGATCCCGGTGTACGATAGTGCCAGCCAGTTGCTGAAATATGCCTGGGCAGGTGGTTTTAACGCTGCCCATTTCAACCAGGTTGACCTGAACCAGGATGGCATCAAGGACCTTGTGCTTTTCGACGCTCAGACGGACAAACTCTTTCCCTTCATCAATCTTGGAACGGCGGGTGTGGTTGATTACCATTATGCCCCGGAATATGAATCCGCGTTCCCCAGGCTTTATGCATGGATGAAACTGCGGGATTTTAACGGGGATGGAAAAGAGGACATTTTTACTTACGGTTTTGCCGGCATCAAAGTTTACCTCAATACCTCCACTCCATCAACGGGGCTCTCCTTTTCGCTCTATACACCGATCCTGAATGCATTCCAGGGAAGCAGCTACTCCAACATCCTGGTGACTTCGGTTGATTACCCAGCCATTGAAGATATTGATGGGGACGGGGACCTTGACATCCTGGTGTTTTACGGCCTGGGCTCCCTGATCCAACACTATGATAACCGTTCCATTGACTCAACCGGAACTGCGGATACACTCTGGCTTGTCCTGAATCACCGATGCTGGGGATGGTTCGCTGAAGATGCTGATGACAACAGCATCACCCTCAATATTGACTCGATTGACCCAACCCTGATCAACTATTGCGCGAACAATATGAAAAGCACCTCCGGCGGCCCGCAATCGAGCCCGAAACATACCGGATCCACCATGCAACTGCTTGACCTCACCGGCAACCAGTTGATGGATATGATCATCGGGGACACAGATTACCCAACGGTGGCAGCCCTTTACAACACCGGCACACTGAAAAATGCAAGAATGACCAGTGCCGACACCTTATTCCCTTCATACGATGTTCCCGTTAAGCTCTATGACCTGGTGAGCACTGACTATCTGGATGTAAACAACGATGGAAAGAGGGACCTCATTGCTTCCCCTCTGGATCCGAGTTGGGAAGCACCCAGGGCCGATGATGCGAAAAGCGCCTGGTGGTACAAAAATATATCCACCGGCAACGCCCCGGTATTCAGCCTGCAGACCAGGAGCTTCCTGCAGGGCGATATGATCGATGTGGGCACCAACAGCCACCCCGTGCTGTTCGATTACAACGGTGACGGGTTGCTCGACCTTTTTGTGGGGGCTTATGGCCAACGTGACTCTTCCTGGATGGATCCCTGGTTCATCCTCCATTCGAAATATGTAAGCCGTATTTTTCTCTTTGAGAATACAGGTACTGCAACCCAGCCTGAATTTTCTCTCGTTACCGATGACTTTGCCAATGTCTCTTCCCTTGAACTCACAGGTGCCTATCCCACTTTCGGTGACATCAACGGCGATGGCAAACCCGATATGATCCTCGGAGATACTACCGGAAGGCTTCATTATTACGAGAACATAGCACCCGCAGGGCAACCGATGCAACTGAACCATATTGCATCAAACTACCAGAACATCGATGTGGGCATGTTCAGCACCCCACAGCTCTTCGACCTCGATGACGACGGGTTGCTCGACCTGATCATCGGATACAAACAAGGTGTGTTTACCACCAATGGCATCAACTACACATGGAAAACTTCCCTGGCCTGGTACAAAAATACGGGCACCACAACCAATCCGGTATTCACGCATCAAACCGATACCCTCGGTGGGGTGAGGGTCAACGACAACTATTACCATTATTACAGTGCTTACAGCGCTCCCTGTTTTTACCGCGATTCGGCCGGTATTATCTCACTTTTCGTAGGCTCCGGGCCAGGTCTCGTGTTCTATTACCGCGACATCAACAACAACATTAACGGCGTATACGGGAAAGACTCCAATATGGTGCATATCACGGATTATGACCAGTTTTACTCGGTCCAGCATTTTGAAAACCAGGACAAAAACGCGCAAACCATAGATGTCAAGCTTAAATCTGTGGTCACGCTTGGGGATCTGAATAATGATGGTTACCCCGAAATGATTGTTGGCAATTTCGGTGGAGGCCTCAACTTCTTCATGGGGAGCCCACCTCTGGGAATAGGCATCGAAAAGCCAATGAAAGCCTTTGCCGGTGAGGTAAATGTGTTTCCCAACCCTGCGAGCTACGGTGTCAATATTGCCATCACCGGTGCTGACAGGTCCGTGCGCTCCATCACCTCGGTATATGCTATCACCGGGCAGCTCCTGCTGCAGTATACCAACCTCGGTGATGATTACTTCCGCGTGGATATCAGCAAACTCTCCAACGGCGTCTATGTCATGAAAGTGGATGTAGAGTCGGAACAGCAAGGGACGTCAGCTTCCTTCAATAAAAAGCTGGTGGTTAAAAGGTAACATCAGGTTATCAACCCGAAGAGGAAAACTACTCTTTGATCAGTGTTGACCTTTGGATGGTTTGCCGGTCTGTACCGGCCATTTCGATCAGATATATTCCTGAGGCCAGGAAACGGAGATCTATCGTTTCCGATCCTGTAATTTCACGGACCAGCAACACTCGGCCTGCCATATCCAGGAGATGCAACACGGCTTTGCCGTCAAAACTGCTCCTCACCGTAATTTCATC
>JAWOGX010000374.1:0-2651 GCA_046496455.1 Bacteroidales bacterium
GAAACCTGTTCCCCCTCATCGAGAACTCTCTGTCGCAAAAAGGAAGCGCCCCGACGAAGCCATCAAGGCGTTGAAGGCTAATGAGATGGAATTAATCAAGGCAAGTGACCTGTATAAAATATAATTTAAATGGAGATCTGGAACAGACATTTCGAATGCATGGATCGTGATGAACTGAAGAAGGTTCAGAGCGAGAGACTCAGGGATACTGTGGAACGGGTATACTATAATGTACCTTATTATCGTAGCAAAATGCAGGAAGCCGGACTGGGGCCTGAGAGCATCCGATCAACAGATGATCTGCACAAACTACCCTTTACCACCAAGCAGGACTTACGGGACAATTATCCTTTCGGACTGTTTGCAGTTCCCATGAGCGAAATTGTGAGGGTTCATGCATCATCGGGAACAACCGGCAAAGCTACAGTTGTAGGTTATACCCGCAGGGATATTTCTACCTGGTCGGAGGCAATGGCACGTACATTAACATGCGCAGGTGCCAACCGCAATGATTTCATACATATTGCCTATGGCTATGGCTTGTTCACAGGCGGACTGGGACTTCATTACGGGGGTGAAAAAATCGGTGCTTCGGTTATTCCGGTATCGGGCGGCAATACAATCAGGCAATTGCAGCTTCTGGTTGATTTTGGAAGCACGGTGCTTGCCTGCACCCCTTCATATGCCCTGTTTCTGGCCGAGGCAATTGAGGATGCAAAAATCAACAGGGATGACCTGAAACTCAGGGTAGGGGTTTTTGGTGCCGAACCCTGGACTGAAAATATGCGACGCGAAATTGAAGATAAACTTCGCATCAAGGCCATTGATATATATGGGCTGAGTGAAGTAATCGGGCCCGGTGTGGCCAGTGAATGCCTCATTCAGGATGGCCTTCACATCAGCGAAGATCATTTTTACCCGGAAATAATTGATCCGAACACCCTTGAGGTATTGCCCGAGGGCAAAATCGGTGAGCTGGTTTTTACCACCATCACCAAGGAAGGACTACCCCTGATCCGCTACCGGACACGCGACCTGACCCGGCTTCGTTACGAAAGATGCCGGTGTGGCCGTACCACGGTAAGAATGGACAAATGCCTCGGACGCAGTGATGACATGCTGATTATCCGTGGCGTCAATTTGTTCCCGTCGCAGGTTGAAAGCGTGCTACTCGAAATGAGCGAAATTAAGCCCCATTACATGTTAATTGTAGACCGGTTGAATAACCTGGATACGCTGGAACTCCAGGTTGAGGTGGATGAAGCCTTTTTCCAGGATAAGATCAGCCAGCTTGAGGCCCTTCGGCAGAAAATCCGGACAAACCTGGAAAGCACCCTCGGGTTGGGAATTAAGGTAAACCTGGTGGAGCCGAAAACAATTGAAAGAAGTGAAGGCAAAGCCAAAAGGGTAATTGACAAACGTAAGTTCTAAGAGTTTATCAGCTTTTGTGATGGCTAACAACATTCCAATCCCCACCGGTTTAATCAACCGGATTGCTGCCGAGTCAGGAATATCTTCCCCCGGTAAAGCCTCAATCCGCGAAATCGTTCATCTTGCCAACCTGCTTGAAAAAGAAACAGGAGTCAGGTTTATTCGCATGGAAATGGGGGTACCCGGATTAAAGCCGCCTGTTATTGCCACGCAGGCAGAAACAAATGCGCTCAAACAGGGTGTGGCATCTGTATACCCGCCCATTGAAGGAGTAGCTTCGTTGAAGTATGAAACCTCGAGATTTCTGAAGCTGTTTCTTGATATCGACGTGGACGCAGCAGGCTGTATACCCACATGTGGCTCCATGCAGGGTTCTTGCGCAGGCTTCCTTACGGTTAACCGAACCAACAGGAATAAGGAAGGCACCTTGTTCATTGATCCGGGTTTTCCGGTTCACAAACAGCAATGCCGGGTGCTGGGTCATGATTTTTATTCATTTGATATTTATGATTACAGGGGAGGTAAGCTGAAGGATAAACTAAAGAGTTACCTGGATACGGGCAAAATATCGAGTCTGCTTTATTCCAATCCGAATAATCCTTCGTGGATTTGCCTGAATGAAGAGGAACTTTCAGTGATTGGTGAGCTGGCCAACCAGTATGATTTGGTTGTAATGGAAGACCTGGCCTACTTTGGTATGGATTTCCGCAAGGATATTTCAACACCGGGAATGCCGCCCTTTCAGCCCACTGTTGCAAAATATACCGAAAATTATATTCTGCTGGTATCCACTTCCAAGGTATTCAGCTATGCCGGACAGCGTATGGCCATGATGGCTGTGTCGGATAAAATTTTCCATAAGAAATATCCCGACCTGCTGCGTTATTTTTCATCCGACGTGCTGGGACATGCCATCATCTATGGGGCCCTGTATGCTTTATCAGCCGGGGCGTCCCATTCGGCCCAGCTGGGTGTGGCTAGTCTGCTTAAGGCAACAAATGATGGTGTTTACAATCCTTTTAACGAGATCCGGAAATACGGGGAATGGGCATCGCGCATGAAAGAACTTTTTACAACCAATGGTTTCAGGATTGTTTACGACCTGGACATGAATGTTCCCATAGCCGATGGTTTCTATTTCACGGTTTCGTACCCGGGTCTCACGGGTTCACAACTGCTTGAAGAATTATTACGTTATGGTATCAGTGCCATTACGTTGG
>JAWOGX010000024.1:0-3562 GCA_046496455.1 Bacteroidales bacterium
GGCAAATTGGTCAACTCGGCCGAGCCAACCTTGATCAGTTCCATCTCCAGGTGATCCACGAGAAAATCGAGGCTCTCCTCCTCATCCGGCGTTGAAAGGAACCTTATCCCGATGTCATTGCAATACTGACGGATCTGCATAAAATCATCCTGTGAGAGTTCCAGCGATTTAGCCATCGCAAACTGCGTATCCCAGCTACTGCCTGCCTGCTTCTGGTAGTCTGCCAGCGGGGCATTTTTCACCATCAGCACCTCTGTTTTCCAGGTCTGAAATTTGACGATATCAGCTCCTGCCCCCTTTGCCGCATCGCACAGTTTCAGTGCAAGTCCCAGGTTTCCGTTGTGGTTGACCCCTGCCTCGGCAATGATCAGGGTCCTGGGTATGGTAATCAGGTCAGTAGCGTGTTCCATTGGGCAGGGTCTGTTTGGGTATCAAATTTCTTGGTGATGCGGTCCTGAAAGTCTTTGATTGTCAGGAATTTGATTATTGCTTCCACACCCCTTTGGCTGTTTTGTCCGTCGTGGTAAGGGTCGTACGGGTTATCCGCCTGGCCGCAAAGTGCCCGGTGCTCCGTGGTGGATGCCTTTTCAATCGCTTCAATAATGGCATCAGTGTGGTATCCGACATGGATCACGGCCTCGGAGCACATCCTGTTTTTTTGCCTGTTTCCGATATTCACCGTGGGGACACCAAACGCGGGGGCTTCAACCAGGCCGCTGGATGAATTTCCGACCACTGCAGTGGCAAGGCGCATCACAGCCAGGTAATTCCGGCTTCCGAGATGGGGTGCCCAGATGATGTGCCTGTGCATGGCAGCAAACTGTTCATAGGCAGCAATCATCGCCATTGCCCCCTCCTCTGCACCGGGTGCGGTCATCACCACCTGGTAGCGATCCAGTTTGGCCAGGGCTTTCAGCACAGGGCGGTATTGGGCTTCAACCGTCAGACCTGTTTCCAGCGTTGAGGGATGCAATGTTACAAGCAGGACAGGGTATTTGGGACTGATTCCGAATTGTGTTTCCAATTCCAGGTCCGTTGCAATATCGCATTGATGGATGTTATCCATGCCGGGTTCACCCGTAATCACAATCCGCCAGTCCTCCTCACCCATAAGGCTGACGTTCCCGGCGCACTGCCGGTTGGCTACAAGGTGGAGGTGCGAAAGCTTTGTCGTGGCATGGCGGATGCTGTCATCAATGGCCCCTTCTGAGACCTCCCCACCACTGAAATGGACAAGTGGGATCTTGTAAAATAAGGCAGCCAGGGAGACGGAGAAGAGTTCGTACCGGTCGCCCATCACCACAACAGCGTCAAAATGGTGTTGTTGAAGGATGCGAGCGATGGCATTCAGCCCTTTGGAAACGGTTCCGGCAATGGAGGTTGCACTTTCCAGCTCAGGTTCAAAATCGGCTACAAGAATTTTGTGCCGTGGCACAGGGAGATCGGCATAAACTTCCTTTGCTGAATACCCGTGGGATTCAGCCAGATGGCCTGCCCCAAGTATGAGCCAGGTGTTGATCCTTTCAGCTGCCAGCCTGATGAAATGCTTCATCAGGCCATACTCCGAACGGGATAAGGTGCAGACAGCAATCTTATGCATCAGCAAAGTTCTTTTTGGCCAATAAAGATCGGTAAAGGTGATGAAAAATGCAACATCTTCCTTTATTGTCCCTTTTCAGTAGCTTTTGCCTGAAAAACGTTTTCCATCAGTTTTCCTGTGATGCGGTCCATATCAATTTCGATCATCTTCATGGCATACCGTAGTTCAATCAGCTGATTTTCTGCCCGAAGGGAGGTAAGCTGTGTCTGCCGGAAATCATAACCGTTGATTAATCCTGACAGGAATTGCTCGCGGGCAATCTGCAGGGATCGGGTTGCAGCATCAAGGTTTTCGTTGAGCAGCCGCGACTGTTTCTCCAGGCTCAGGTAGGCTTCCGTGAGGCGCGCAAGGTCTGATTCAAGCTGCTTGTGGATGTCAATGCTGGAAAGTTCAGCACCTTCGCGTGCCAGCAGTGCATTGTTGATGCTTGTGGTCTGCCTGCCACCGTCGTAAAGATTGAACCGGATCCTGAACCCGAACTGTGCCCCATGGCTGCGGGCCGATTCCACGATTCCGGTCTCACTGGTCTGGTAAGTCACCCCGTAATTACTGAAAACACTCACCTGGGGATACCTTTGCCCCCTTTCGATGCGGAGACTGGTTTCTGCCAATATCTCTCCGAGCTTTGCCCGTTCAAGGTCGATATTATGGGCTGTTGCCTTTTCGGTAAGGTTGGCGGAGATAGGAATCCCGTGGAGGGGGATGGTGGGTTCGGCGGGATCGAGTAATAAGCCCGGGCTGCGGTTGATGATCCTGTTGATCCTGATCTGCTGGTCACGGATCTGCATCATCTGGTTCAGCAATAGGATACTGTCGGCATGTAAATCCAGCAGAGCCTGGTTGTAGAGAAGTGCATTGCCGGAACCGATGCTGAACTTCTTCTCCTCCAGTTCAAGCCGAAAAGCAGAAACCGTCATCAGTTGACGGTATGTGTCAAGCAGTTGCTGCTCTTTGACCAGGAGGTAATAAGATGCGGCCAGATCTGCGATGGTCTGTTCCACGTAATAACGGGTATTGACAGCCCCGAGTGATGCCAGGAGTGCAAGCCTGTCGCGTTCGGCAAACATGGCAAAACCATCAAAGACGGTCCAGTCGAGCTCTGCCATCACGCTGGCCCGGGTGCTGCTGGCATTGGTGCCGCTGCGTGTGATGCCGGTATAGAGTTTCGATTCTGAGGTCTGGATATCCAGCGAATTGTCGGAAGCAATACCGATGGAAGGGAGCATGCCGGCATTGCCCGGTGTATTGAGGTTCTCTGCCATCTGCTGTTGCTTCTGCACGATACGGATCTGGTAATTCTCCTGCAAAGCCAGCTGGATGAGCTGTTCCAGGGTAAAACGCTCCTGCCCCGTAAGCTGGATTGTAACCAGCAGCAGGACCAGAGGGAGGATGTCAGTGATCTTCTTCAACGACATGGGTCCGGGTTTTAGGGGTTAGATAGATGTATAAGGCAGGAATGACAAAAAGGGTGAGCACCAGGGAGAACAGTAGCCCTCCGATAATCACCACCCCCATCGGGATTCTGCTGTTGACGGTACCTCCGAAGGATATGGCGAGCGGGAGAGCGCCCAGGGCTGTAGCGAGGCTGGTCATCAGGATCGGCCGGATCCTGTCGGTGGCAGCATTGATAACCGCCTCCAGGATATCCTGTCCTTCGTCGCGCTTCTGGTTGGCAAACTCCACGATGAGGATCCCGTTCTTGGTGACGATGCCCACCAGCACAATCATCCCGATCTGGCTAAAGATGTTGAGGGTTTGACCGAATATCCACAGGGAGAGGAGGGCGCCGGCCAGGGCCAGCGGCACGGTAAACATAATGGTGAGGGGATCCCTGAAGCTTTCAAACTGCCCGGCAAGGGTAAGGTAGATCAGCAAAAGTGCAAAGGCGAAAACGACCAGCACGTTGGCAGAGCTCTCCTGGTAATCGGCGGAGGTACCGGTGAGTGAGGTAAGGAAGGTGTC
>JAWOGX010000057.1:0-3754 GCA_046496455.1 Bacteroidales bacterium
TGTTGGCATAGGGGGAGTGCTGGAACCACTGCAGGCAGCACCGGTCATCATCGAAGATGACTGCTTTATCGGATCCCGTTGCATCATCGTGGAAGGGGCCATAGTTGAGGAACGAAGCGTCATTGCCGCAAATGTGGTGATCACCGGTTCAACGCGGGTCATTGATGTGACCGGTCCTGAAGAGGTTGTACTTCGGGGACGGGTTCCGGCAGGAAGCGTTGTCATTCCGGGTACTTACACCAAGTCTTTCCCTGCCGGTGAATACCAGGTTCCCTGTGCACTGATCATCGGTAAAAGAAGTGCATCCACCGACAGGAAAACTTCTCTGAATGACGTATTACGGGAGCATAGCCTTGCAGTATGACTTTATGAAAAAAGTGCTGATTATCCAGACAGCCTCCATTGGCGACGTAATACTGGTCACCCCGGTACTGGAAGCGCTGCATCAGAACCGACCCGATGCAAGGATTGATCTTCTTGTAAAAAATGGCATGGAACAGCTCTTTAACCGACATCCTTTTGTTCATAACGTCCTGGTATGGCAAAAGGCAAAGGGGAAATACAAAAGCCTGCACAGATTGATCCACCAGGTGAGAAGTGAGAAATATGATGTGGTCATTAACGTCCAGCGCTTTATGTCGTCAGGGTTGATTACCGTTCTTTCGGGTGCCGGGACGACAATCGGTTTTGGCAAAAATCCACTCTCAAAATTATTCACCCACCGCGTTGAACATAAAATTGGAGATCCGTCGGTGCATGAAGTGGATAGAAACTGTGCTCTGCTGAAACCCCTCGGTATTGATCCCACACCCATCATCAAACTCTACCCGGCCCAACAGGATTACGGGGCCATTCAGGCTTATCAGGTTAAAGCATACATATGCCTTGCCCCGGCATCCCTCTGGTTTACCAAACAGTTTCCACGGGAAAAATGGGTTGAACTCCTTGATAATCTGCCGCACCATTATAGGTGTTACCTGTTGGGCAGCCAGGCAGATACTGATTTTTTGAAAAGGATAAGCAACAAAACAATGCACCCGGATGTTATTTCGCTGGCGGGACAATTAACACTGCTCCAAACCGCTGCACTGATGAGCGCTGCGGTTATGAACTACTGCAACGACTCTGCTCCTCTTCATCTCGCCTCAGCTGTCAATGCCCCTGTCACAGCAATATTCTGTTCGACAATCCCGGCATTTGGGTTTGGACCGCGTTCTGACAAGTCATGGATTGCAGAAACCGAAGAAAACCTGGCATGTCGCCCATGTGGCATCCATGGATTGAAGAGTTGCCCTGAAGGCCATTTCAGGTGTGGTACATCCATCAATATAAATCAACTGATCATAAATTTACCGAAATGACTGCCGAAGATGTAATAGGAAAGGCCGTGGAAGTGATGAAGAAAGGGGGAATCATCCTATACCCTTCAGATACCATATGGGGTATCGGTTGTGATGCACTCAACCGTAAGGCCATTACAAAAGTATATAACCTTAAACAGCGTATTGACAAGAAGAATCTCATTATCCTGGTGAATTCCCTCGAGGAAGTGGCTGCTTATGTCCGGAAAGTGCCTGAGGTCGTGCATGACCTGATACAAAGCGTCAACAGGCCCCTTACCATTATTTATCCCGATGCGGTTAATCTCCCTGATAGCCTTGTCGCAGAGGATGGATCAATCGGAATCAGGGTCGTAAAGAATCAGCTTTGTGAAGCAATGATCAGGCAACTCGGGAGGCCGATTGTTTCTACCTCTGCCAATATCTCCGGTGGGCCTACACCGCTTACTTCTGCAATGATCAGCAATCACATCAGGAATGGTGTTGATTATATCGTCAACACCCGCCAGGAGCAGGTTACCGAAATGAAAGCCTCGACAATTATAAAGGTTGACAGCAACAATGACTTCCAGATCATCAGGGAATAATGCTGTTATATGCCATCATGAACCATTACGAAGCAATCGATAACAAATTGTTCAGGATTATCTCCGAAGCGTCTGAAACCATCGGGCAGCCCAGCTATGTGGTGGGTGGTTTTGTGCGCGACCTTTTACTGGGGAACCCGGACAAAGATATTGACATCGTGACGGTTGGCAGCGGGATCGATCTGGCTAAGAGGGTTGCCGACATGCTTGGCAGCCGTCCAAAGGTGACCATTTTCCGGAACTTTGGAACAGCGATGCTCCAATCGGGGGAGTATGAAGTGGAGTTTGTGGGCGCAAGGAAGGAGTCCTACAGCAGTGAAACACGAAAACCCGCTGTGGAGGATGGTACACTGGAAGACGACCAGCGCCGGCGCGACTTTACCATCAATGCGATGAGTATCAGCCTTAACAGGAAGGATTTCGGGGAGCTGATCGACCCTTTCAACGGGATCAGGGATCTGCACGACAAACTGATCCGCACGCCACTTGACCCGGTGATCACCTTTTCTGATGATCCGCTGAGGATGCTCAGGGCCATCAGATTTGCCGCAAAGCTGGGATTCAGAATTCATGAAGATGCTTTCACGGCCATCAAAACTACCCGGGACAGAATCAGCATCCTTTCCATGGAGCGTATTGCTGATGAGCTGAACAGGATGATGATGGCAGATAAACCTTCAGAAGCGTTCCTGCTGATGGACAAGGCTGAACTCCTGCCCCTCATACTTCCTGAACTCTCTGCAATGAAAGGTGTTGAGAAAATCAACAACATCGGTCACAAGGATAATTTCCTCCACACCCTTGAGGTGCTGGATAACCTGGCTGCCAGCAGTGACAATCTCTGGCTGCGCTGGGCTGCACTTCTGCATGATGTTGCAAAACCAAGGACAAAGAAATTCAGCCTGGAACAGGGGTGGTCATTCCACGGTCACGAGATCGTTGGTACGGGGATGACCTACCGGATTTTTCAACGTCTGAAGCTTCCCCTGAATGAACCGGTTAAATTCGTGCAGAAAATGGTGCAACTCCATCTCAGGCCAATAGCCCTGGTGGAAAGCCACGTTACCGATTCAGCCGTGCGCAGGTTGTTGTTTGAAGCCGGAGACGATATCGACCACCTGATGATGCTTTGTAAGGCTGATATCACCTCGAAAAATGAATACAGAAAAATCCGGTACCGTAAGAATTTTGAGCTTGTTGAAAAAAAACTCATTGAGATCGAGGAGAAAGACAAACTCCGGAACTGGCAGCCTCCCATTACCGGCGAAATCATTATGGAGACCTTCTCGATTGAACCATCCAAAGTCGTAGGTGTTATAAAAACTGCCATCCGTGAAGCCATTCTCGACGGGATCATTCCCAATGAATATGATGCTGCATTTGCATTGATGCTGAAAGAGGGGGAAAAGCTGGGGCTGAAAAGAAGTGGTACTTAATTCTGAAACAATGAAGAAAACACTCGTGATGATTGTTGGCCCGACAGCTGTGGGTAAAACTGATGTTGCCATTAAAGTGGCTCAGTATTTATCCACCGAAATCATCTCTGCCGATTCAAGGCAGATCTACAGTGAAATTTCCATTGGTACTGCAGTACCTGATGAACAGCAACTCAGGGCCGTTAAGCACCATCTTATTGCACACCGGAGCATTCATGAATATTACAATGTTTCGCTTTTTGAGAAGGAAGCTTTACAGGTAATCAGTGAGGTCTTTGAACATCATGATATTGCAGTGTTGACCGGAGGGTCCGGGTTGTATGCGGAGGTTCTTGAGAAGGGGATTGACGACCTTCCGGATGTTGATGCTGATCTCAGAAACCGCTTAAGG
>JAWOGX010000151.1:0-6764 GCA_046496455.1 Bacteroidales bacterium
GTCACATTGCCGGCTTCGATCTTGTGTACCTGATGCTTGATACCATGCTTGACGAAGTGTTTCACCACCTGGTCACAATAGCTGTCGATCAGGTGCCTGTAATGGTCAACAGAGCTTGTGTAAACGCCCAGCAGGTATACTTCAGCGTTGAAATACATGGCGATATCGGTGGTGATGGCAACTTTTTGCCTTGTTTCCCTGGTATCATCAAGGGGGAGAACGATCTTTGTCAGTTCACGGTTGATGTCAACACCAAGGCGAATGGTGATGACAGGGCAGGGTGCGATCGAGATAAGTTTGTTAGCGTTGCTGCCGATCCAGAAAGGATCGTATCCTGAGGTGCCATGGGTACCCACCAGGATAAGATCTGCTTCTTTCTCTTTGGCAAGGTGGGCAATTTCCTTGTACACCTTTCCCTTCCTGATGGTGTATTCGATCTTTCCGTTGAACAGCATAGGCTGATATTTGCGCGCCAGCTGCTCAAATTTTTCTGATACAACCTGGTTGATATCAGCATCTTTTTCTGAGAGGAGATTTTTTGCGATGGAAGGGATGTTTACCCATACCATCAGGAGGTCTGCCCCGGCTTTCCTTGCGATGGTGAGGGCGTGTTCCAGGCAGTTGATAGAGCTGTCCGAAAAATCAACTCCGACGACAATCAGGTTCATACGTATTTTGGTTTTGGTTCATGTTATGCCACTGTCACAATGAAGGTAATTCTATCTTTGATGGTACCACATATGCCATTTCGAAATGTTTCTGAATATCCTTAAGAAAACGTTCTGCTTCCAGCCTCGACCTGAAATCCCCAACCCTGACCTTGAAATTGGGGGCATCAAAAGTCACATAGGCTTTGCTTTGCGGATAAAGAGCAAGAAAACGGCGCCGTTCGTTGTTTGCTCTGTTTTTGGCGTTGGATCCGGAGTCAAAGAAAATCTGAATCCGATAGCCTGTACTGCCACTGAAATTCTGATTGTTTTGAATGTGCTTTTCAACAAGGGTGTTGACGCGTTCATCCTGTATGATGTTAACCTCACCCGGCACGACACGTTGCTGGGCAAGAATCACAAACGGCAGCATCAGTAAGATCAGGATTAAATATATTTTGAAGTTGTTCATCTTCAGATTATTATTGGAAGTTAGCCATATCGGGAACATATTCATGTGTTGCTGAATTAGATGTTCCCCAAGGAGCAAATATAGGGAAAGAATTACGAATTCCTAACATCAGGGGGAAAAAAGGTTGACTGGTGTTTGGAGGTTAAGATCAACGCAGCGCAAAGTCATAGAGGTTTTTTGCCCTGAGGGATAGCACCGGCAGATGGGAATGGTTGATCATCTGTTGGGCAAATGAACCCAAAAGGAGATTTGACAGGGTGGTTTCCTGTTCAGTCATGATGGCGATCAGATCGGCGTTATGTTCTTTGGCGAACGTGATGGTTGCATCAGTAACATTATCAGCTTCAACAAGATGGGTAGAGTTGAGAATATTCTCTGCAAGGTAATATTTCTCTACCTGTTTGCAATAGGAAACAATGAGGGCGTTCATTGCACTTGAGGTGACCAGCCCAAGAATCATCACCTCTGCATTGAAAGCTTTGGCGAGGCCTGCAATGAAAGGAACTTTCTGCCTGGACTCCTTCGTGCTGTCAATGGGGAGTACGATACGTGAGATGTTTTTCCGTGCATCTTCGCCATAGCGGATGGTCACAACCGGGCAGGGCGAATTGGTAACGATCCGGTAAGCATTGCTGCCGATCCAGAAGGGTTCAAAGCCTGAAATGCCATGGGTTCCAACAATGACCATATACGCATCATGGTATTTGGCCTGGTTCACAATCTCTTTGTCAACTTTGCCGGACCTGATCTTGAACATCAGTTTACCGCCGCGCATTTCGAACTTATACTTGTAGATGATCTCCTCCATGCGCTTTTTTGCCTCTTTACGCATTTCATTGCGATCGTCAGAGAAGATGGACTCTTCCCGCTGGGGTTTCATTACATGTACAAGCATCACATTGGCATTTGCCTTATTGGCAACACTGATTGCGAACTTTAGTGCATGCATGGACCCTTTGGAGAAATCGATGCCAACAATGATAATCTTTTTCATGATGTATATGTTTGTTTGATTGATGATTATTTTTTTCAAGGGGCAGGGTTTACTTCGTAAAGATACTGCAAAAGCCAGAGATTTTTACATCAGGGCTAATTTTTTTTGGAATGGCCTGCAGCTCATTCATTGGTGTTTCATCCGGTTTCACCACTGAAAAACACCGGTTTCACCGATTTATTGTTTTCGGGTGACAAGCTTCACTATACTTTTGCTACATCATTCAGAAAATCAATAATCAACAAAAAACAAAAAATTACCATGGAAAAGCATATGCATTTCAACACAGACGAGGTGGGTAAAACCATTGCCCCATCCCTCAAGAGAAAAACCATTATGTTCGGCGTGCTGGTGATCACCTTTGGTGTATTCTGGCTGCTGAGGAATTTCGGGTTGCTGGATTCCGTACCTAATCTGGAGACATCGGTATTCTCCTGGCAGGCCCTGGTGATCGCGATAGGCCTGATTAATGTGGTCAATGGCCACGCCCGTTTTTTCGGGGCATTGCTGATCCTTTTAGGCTCCTTTTTCCTGGCCACAGAGTTGTATAATCTTCCGGTCACCTTCCGGCAAGCTTTCTGGCCCTCCCTGATCATTATAATTGGGTTGACGGTAGTGTTCGGGTCGAAGCGGATATTCAGGAAAAGGGTACACATCATTACCGAAAGTGATGATTATTTTGAGGAGGTATCGATTTTTGGGGGCCGCGAGCGGAAAGTGGTAACCAGCAGTTTCAAAGGGGGGAAATCAGTGGCCATATTCGGGGGTTCGGTTCTGGATTTCACGCGGTGCCAACTGGCTCCGGGAAAGCAGGAGATAGAATTTATTTCTATTTTTGGGGGAGCCAAACTGATTGTACCGAAGGACTGGAATGTGAAGACCGAGGTGGTGAATGTGATGGGCGGATTTTCAGACAAGAGGGACATCTCGCAGGTGGAGGAGGAGAAGGTGATCATTATCAAAGGGGTGGCTATCTTTGGTGGTGGCGAGATCAGCAACTGATCTGCTGACAAGAAAGGCTTATGAACAAAAGGCGTTTGCCATACATTTATGCAGGGATATGGACCATCATTGCGCTGGTCCATATCCTCATCATGCTTTTCGGGTATCGGCTGAACAACGGGCCTGCGATTGCCGAAGGGATCCTGTTCAACCTTTCCTTTGCATTGATTGGCGTTGGACTATGGTATATGGTGCGTTATTCGGACCTGAACCGCCGCTCGTGGCTGGAACTGCTGTTTGTGCACATGTCGGGACTGACGGTAGTGCTTCTCTTGTGGATAGTACCTGTGAACCAGGTGTTGAGGATCCTTTTTCAGGATGATCCGGGGTATCTGCTGTTCCTGCAACGCACCATCACCATGAGGGTGATCACCGGAACGGGTCTTTACCTGGGAATCGTCAGCCTTGCCTATCTCCTGGTGAGTATGCAACGCCTGAAGGAGCAGCAGCTGAAGGAGGCAGAACTGAAGAACCTTTTAAAAGAGAGTGAGCTGAATATGCTTCGTTTCCAGATCAATCCGCATTTTCTGTTCAACAGCCTCAACGCCATCAGTTCCCTGACCATCACCCAGCCCCGGGAGGCCAACCGGATGGTGGTGAGGCTCTCGGAGTTTATGCGGTATTCGCTTGACTCGTCGGGGAAGATCATGAGTACCCTGGGCAAGGAGGTTGAACACTGTTCCATGTACCTCGATATAGAGCAGGTAAGGTTTGGGGACCGGTTGAAAGTTACCATGAGTATTCAGGAGGGGCTGACAGAATACCCCGTTCCTTCGATGTTGCTTCAGCCGTTGGTTGAAAATGCCGTGAAGCACGGTCTCGATGATCTCGATGAGGGGATCCGGGTAAGTATTGAGGCGAAGCAGGAGGGGGACAGGATACGGTTGACGGTCGGGAATCCGGTTGACGGAGTACAGAAGCGCCAGGTGAAAGGGACCGGCACCGGCCTGAAAAACATCAGGGACAGATTCATGAACCTTTACGGGAGAAGTGACCTGGTCAAAGTTAACAGGAGTGAAGATTATTTTCAGATCGATATAATGATACCACAAGATGTCAGCAAAGATTAGAACGATTATCATTGATGATGAACCGCCAGCGCGGGTACTGCTCCATCATTATCTGAATCAAATGGCAACAGTGGAGGTGGTAGGGGAGTGTGCAAACGGCTTTGAGGCGCTGAAGGCAATTCAGGAGAAGAGCCCCGATCTGATCCTGCTGGACATCCAGATGCCGAGGATCAACGGTTTTGAGTTGCTGGAGGTGCTGAACCCCCGGCCGGAGGTGATTTTCTGCACTGCCTATGATGAGTATGCATTGCGGGCATTCGAGATGCATGCCGTGGATTACCTGTTGAAGCCCTTTTCGCAGGAGAGGCTGGCAGAAGCCATCGGGAGGGCTGCCGGGAGGATCAGGAGCAAGGCAGAATTCCCAAAGGGTGTTGAAGCTTTGATATCCGACCAGGGAGCCAGGCAACCGGCCGAGACCGGGAGGATCATTGCCAAGACGGGGACCACCATCACCGTGATACCGCTTGAATCGATTCATTATATTGAGGCCCAGGATGATTATGTGCTTGTTGTCTCCGATTATGGCAACCATTTGAAAGAGAAGACCATGAAGTTTTACGAAGAGCATCTTCCGGCAGATTTGTTCCTGAGGATCCATAGAAGATATATTGTCAACATCCACGTCATAAAAAGCATATCTTTGTATGGGAAGGAGAGTTACCAGGTGAAGCTGAGATCAGGAGCTGAGATCAGGGCAAGTGCCGCAGGATACAAAATGCTGAAGGAGATGCTCTGAACTGTTGACGTTGCCGGGTATGAGTGCCGGAGGGTGTTTCGTGGTGATGTATTCTCCGGATACAAAAAAGAGAACCTTAAAAACCATAATACCATGAAAAGAATATCGATCGCAGTTTGTATTATCATCAGCATGATTCTTCCGGGCCGAAGCATTGTGGCTCAATGTTGCCAGTTCACATGGCAGCAGCAGGTGGAACCCGCAACCTCCGCGGCAACCTTCGGGGTGGCACTGGGTGATTTTGACAACGACGGAGACATGGATGCCGTTTCGATTTCTGCCTACTATGGGATTGATGTCTATTTCAATGACGGAAGTGGCACCTTTACCCTGGGAGCCCAGTATGCAACAGGAACCAATGGCAATTTCTACGGGGTTCACGTGGCTGATGTCGATAACGACAACGATTTGGATATCATTGCCATACCTTTCTATACCTCTACCCCTATGGCTATACTGAAGAACAATGGTGCAGGGGTATTTGCCGTCACTACGGCTTCTTCGAGCATTGCCACTTACAATGCTGCCATTGGAGACCTGGATGGTGATAACGACATCGATATCTTTCTCCCGAATTCCGGTGGCGGTTCCGGCAAGATATTCAAGAACAATGGCACAGGAAGTTATACCTTATACCAGACCCTCAGCGGAGCAAGGGGCCATTGCGTTTCACTGGGTGATCTTGACAATGACGGAGACCTCGATGCTTTTGTGGTGGAAAACAGTTCCTACGGGTATTCGGTATTCCTGAATGACAGCACCGGGATGTTTACCCAGTTGGGCACTACTTTCGGCACCAATGGCAGCTTCGTGGCATTGGGCGACCTTGACAAGGACGGTGACCTGGATGCCTGGGTAGGGAAATCAAACAACAATTCAGAAATCTGGCTGAACAACGGCAGCGGTGTGTTCAGCCTGCACAGCACCATTACCAACGGCTCCTATTGCAAATCGGTGGTGCTTTACGATTTTGACAACGACGGATTCCAGGATGTGTTCATGTCGTTTTACAGTTCAGCACCCCAGGTGTGGAAAAACCACGGTGACCTCACTTTCTCCCTCTGTTACCAGGCACCGGTTGGCTCCAGTTCCCACGGGCAGGCGGTCGGATTCCTGGACGGCGACAGTTATATCGACATATACACCGGGCATTTCAGCAATACCGACGGCGATTATGTGTTCCTGAATTCCAGCCCGCTTATCAGCTATGCCGGCAGCCCGTTTTGCCCCAATGATCCAACCCCCCAGCAGATAAACCTGACGGGTACTCCCGGTGGTGTGTATACTTCCAATCCATACGGGCTGTCTCTTGATTCTGTGACCGGTACATTCATCCCTTTATCAAGCCTGGCCGGAAACTACTTTGTGTATTACACCCAATCTGGATGCACTGTCCATCTTGGCGGTGGCTGTGATCCGCAATTGAGCAGCGATGCCGGCGAGGTTATGCTTGCTGACTTCTGCGAAGGCGATGTGGTTACCGTTACCTGGACTGTTACTGACCTGTGCATTGATGATATCGTAGTGAGTGCCGACTTTACTATTACGGCTGCTCCTGCTATCACTTATGATGTACTTCCCCAGGATGCCTCATACTCAGCTTGTGAGTTTGAAGACCAGGCAGAAGCCATTGCTGCGTTTAACGCATGGGTAGATGCTCAGGAAACCAATCTGAATCTTGGCGGCGGCTGTGACCCACAATTGAGCAGTGATGCCGGCGAGGTTGTTCTTGCTGACATCTGTGAAGGTGGTACGGTTACCGTTACATGGACTGTAAGTGACCTTTGTATTGAGGATATTGTAGTCAGTGCCGATTTTACTATTATTCCTCCCGATCCGGTTG
>JAWOGX010000134.1:0-14084 GCA_046496455.1 Bacteroidales bacterium
ATTCCCCGGTCAACCACCAGAACGGGGAACCCGCCGCCAGCTACCTGCGGATTGCCCTGGAAAGGGGCATGCATGCCATCACCGCCAACAAGGGACCGGTGGTGCATGCGCAACTGGCAGTTTCTTCCGGAGGCAAAAATGGTGTACAATGCAACACGCAACACCTATGAGGCTTCTTTGTACCTGAAACAGGGCTATTACAATTATCATTACGTAATGCTGGATAATGCGGCCAATGTTGCCCATACATTTCTTACCGAAGGGGATCACTTTGATACGGAGAATTTCTATACCATCTACCTCTACCATCGGAAGCCCGGAAACAATTATGACCAGTTGATCGCTGTGGAGAGGATCACAGCACCTCAGCCACGGTAAAGGTTGACCCCCCGATGAATACCAGGTCATTGGCAGATGCCGCTTGCAAAGCCGCTTCATAAGCCATCCGTACCGATGGGTATGATACTCCCCTGAGGCCGGCTGACCAGGCAAGTTGTCTGAGTATCTCCGCGTCCAGGCCGCGTGGGATATCTGCTTTGCAAAAATAGTATATGGCATCGCCAGGCAGCAGCCTGAGCAATTCTTTGAGCTCTTTGTCCCTAACTACACCCAGCACTATGTGAAGCTTTTCGTACGGTTCGGTCATCAGTTGTTCCATCACCATCTTTATCCCTTCCTGGTTATGGCCTGTATCACAGATGATCAGGGGCTGTCTTCCAAGAACCTGGTACCTCCCGAGCAGTCCGGTTTGCTTAACCACGTCGTTGATCCCTTTGGTAATGTGATTTTTGCGGATATCGTAACCCATCCTGATCAACTCATGGCAAACCTGCATTACGGTGATGATGTTTTCCAGCTGGTACAAGCCGGTCAGCGGGCAGCGCAATCCAGTGATGAAGGGAAACCCGTTCCTGTAGATATCCATCACCAGCTTACCCTTTTGGACGCCCGCAAAGTCGTGGTTCCGGACTTCGAATGTGTCCTGGGCAAACCAGATCGGGGCCTCTTCCAGTTCGGCTTTATATCGGAAAATCTCCTCCGAAACCGCCTGGCGCTTCCCGATTACCACCGGTACATGTGGTTTGATGATCCCCGATTTTTCTGCCGCAATCATCTCCCCGGTCCCACCAAGAAATTCCTTGTGATCCATGCCGATATTGGTAATCACCGATACCAGGGGATGCACAATATTGGTTGAATCAAGCCTGCCGCCCATTCCGGTTTCAAGTACAGCAATATCAACATTTTCCTCTTTGAAATATCGCATTGCCATGGCAAAGGTGAGCTCGAAAAAAGAGGGTTCGAGGGGTTCAAAATCCTTTCGGAAATAACTTACAAACTTCGTTACCCAGTTGCGGGGCACCATCTTCCCGTCAACCCGTATCCTCTCCCTGAAGTCCTTCATATGCGGGGAGGTGTACAAGCCGGTTTTTAACCCCTTGCTTTGCAGTATCGAAGCCAGCATATGCGAAACTGACCCTTTGCCGTTTGTGCCGGCAATGTGGATGAACCTGATGTGTTCATGTGGATTGCCAAACAGGTTCACCAGTCTGATCGTACGGTTGAGGTCCGCTTTATAGGCAGCTGCACCGATGCGTTGAAACATCGGCAACCGGTCATACAAGTATTTTAAGGTCTCTTCGTAGTTCATCTGCAGCAACCCGAATGGCATCAGCCTGACAAACGTGGCAGGATGATAAGATATTGTTAATACAATATAGGTAGTTGGGATGTGTTCCTGATGTTCCTGGCAGTGCCTATCCCTTAATTGAGTTTTATAAAGGTATAGGTAATGGTTCCCCTCTGGACAACAGCTGCGTCCAGCTTTACAGAGAATTTACTCTTCTGTGCAGCCTTCAGTGCAGCAGTCCTGAGTTGTAAGTCGGTAGTGGTTGACAGACTTGAATTGAACTGTACATCAACCACATTCCCTTCCTGGTCGACATTAACATTAATGACCACTTTTCCCTGGGCATCTGATGTGTATGCCGGTTTTGGGAGGTCTTTGGCCGTACGGCCAACCAGGCTGAAGCTGGGACCACTTCCCGCACCAACTCCGCTGCCACTTCCGTCCCCTGTTTTGGTACCACTGCCGGTGCCACTCCCACTGCCTGAACTGCTACCGCTTCCCTGTTGTCCTGATGTACCCTTCTTCGTGAACATGGCATCCTTGTTAACAGTTTGCTTCGGTGGTTCCGGCTGGGGGATCTCTGTTGTCTCTTTTGGTTTTATGGTTGGCGTGGTGGTCGGTGCTGAATAGGGGTTGTCAGGTCGGTTTTCAGTAACATATGATTGCTGAACTGGCACAGGTTGTGACACTGTCCGTGCCTCCGGTTCCGGAATGGACTGCTGCCCCTGCATGCCTCCCTGGCTGCCGCTTCCCCCCATTTCAATCTCTACACCTACGTCCGGTATCGGTGGATCAGGATAATAAAATCCGAGGAAAATGCTGAGTGTGAATAAAAACAACAGGAACAGCAATGCTGCGATGATCCCTTTCAACCTGTCATTTTTGTTTTCCATGGTGCTGATCTTTTTAACAATAACGAAGTAATGGTAAGGTTTGTTTCAGTGTGTCATCTGAATTCATATTGGTATACTGAAAACCGCGACAAAGGTTACATCATTGTCACGGTCATGAAGCATCAATTTACGTTGTCAACTTTGTGGGGCCGTCTTAAGGATCACCTTGTGCTTGGTGTCATTCAGGGAATTAATCTGGCTTACAATATTGTAAATATTTACAATCGCCTGTACTTCTGCTTCTCTGTCTGCCTGTAACTCTATCCCCGTCATCTCAAATTTCTGCAACTCAAGGCTCAGCTGGGCCTGCAGTGTTGCGAGGTCAACCGGGGTGCTGTAGAAATAGTAATTGTTATACTTGTCAATGGCAACCACCGGCCCTCTTGGGCTCACCGTCTTCGACTGGCTGCTGGGTAAGCTGACGTCAATGGCATTCGGACTTACCAGGGTCGAAATCAGGATAAAGAATATCAGCAACAGGAATACCAGGTCGGACATGGATGCCGTGCTGAACGCTATCTCTTTCTTATTTCTGGTCTTGATGGCCATATTTTATCTGTTTTACTAAGCAGCCGGCTCATGAAGAAGATCCATAAACTCTGTTGCTCTTGCTTCCATAATATAAACCACCTTCTCAATTCTGGCTACCAGAAAGTTATAGGCTATATAGGCAAGGATACCTACAATCAGCCCCGCAATGGTGGTTACCATTGCCTGGTACATCCCTGATGACAGCATGTTGATTTCGATCTGATTCCCCTGTGCTGAAATATCGAAAAACACCCTGACCATTCCGATCACCGTACCGAGGAAGCCAATCATCGGGGCTGCACCGGATATGGTGGCCAGCGTGGCAATGTTCTTCTCCAGTCTTGATACTTCGAGTTTCCCTACATTTTCAATGGCTGCATTGATATCTCCAAGTGGACGCCCAATACGGGTAATCCCTTTCTCAACCATCCTGGAGATGGGCGTTTCCCTGCTCCTGCAGAGCGCCAGTGCAGCGTCTATCTTCCCGTCATGGATAAGGTCACGGATGTTGAACATAAAATGGCCATCCTCTTTGGCAGCCCGGTTGATCATCAGGAAACGCTCCACAAAGATCACCACTGCCAGTGCCAGCATAATGGCTAAGGGACCCATTATGGCCCATCCCCCGCTCATTATCAACTCCCACCACGAGAGCATCTCAGGCAAAGCCTCCTCAGCAACCATATTGGCAGCCTCATTGACTATCTCTGCTGTATTCACGGTTTCCTGCTGAACCTGTGCAAATATGCTTAACGACATATAATGTTGGTTTTAGTCATTCAAACGGCTAAATTAATCAATAAGTATCGGTGATATGGAGACACGCACCTCTTTTTTGCACATGCCACTGTTAATTAGATGCTTTAAGTCCTGGCTTATGCTACACGGTTACCAGGGTGCCCGAGGTAACTCCATCCAGTACCCTTTTCAGGTTCCCTTTTTTGTTGATGTCAAATACGATGATAGGGATCCGGTTTTCCTGACACATCGTGAATGCGGTGATATCCAGTATTTTATACCCGTTTTGGATGGCATCATCAAAGGTCAGCTGGTCGAATTTGCGCGCACCCTTGTCTTTCTCAGGGTCAGCGGTGTAGATCCCGTCCACCCGTGTCCCTTTGAGAAGGACCTCAGCCTCGATCTCAGCAGCCCTCAAGGCAGCGGCAGTATCTGTTGTAAAGAAAGGATTTCCGGTGCCACCGGCAAAAATAACCACCCGGCCTGCATCGAATGATTCCTTTGCGCGGTTCCTTGTGGCTTTCTCAGTCAGCCCTTCAATGACCAACCCGCTCAAAAGATCTGCCTTGATCCCGATGGATTCAAGTTTGTCTTTTAATGCCATACTGTTGATGATGGTTGCCAGCATTCCCATGTAATCACCCTGTACCCTGTCAACACCTTTGGCTGCTCCCTGTAATCCCCTGAAAATATTCCCGCCACCGATCACTATGCCCACCAGTGTCCCTCCTGAAACAGCCTCAGCAATTTCTGAAGCATAGTAATCAAGCTGGACAGGGTCAATCCCGTAATTTTGCTCGCCCATGAGCGATTCACCACTCAGCTTTAACAGCACTCTCCTGTATTTCATTGTTTTATGCTTAGATGTTGATTCTTATTCGGTTTGTAAAATTGCAAAAAAAAAGGAGCAGTCCATCAGGATGCCCCTCATTATTTTATCCGTTAAGGAATTATTCACCTAAAGCAATGCGGTAGAATGTTGTAACCTTCAGGGATGCGTCTGCTTCTGCAATGATTTGCCCAACGGTTTTTTTGCCGTCCTTGATGAACTCCTGGTTCAACAACGTGCGCTCTTTGAAGAATTTATTGAGCTTTCCTTTGGCGATGTTTTCAAGCATGGCTTCAGGTTTTCCTTCCTGGCGGGCCTGTTCCATACCAATCTCAATCTCCCTGTTGATTACCGTGGCATCCACATTATCCTTGTCGATGGCAATCGGGCTCATGGCCGCAATCTGCATGCATATCTCTTTGCCGAGGGTGTCGAGGCCTGCAGCGGCATTGCTGCTGAAACCAAGAATGGTTGCCAGGCGGTTGCCATGGTGGTTGTAAGCAAATACTGCCGGAGCACTAATCTGCTGGTAAGCATTGAAGTCAATCTTCTCGCCGATTTTCCCTACCTGTTCCGATACGTGGTCGGCAACAGTACGGCCGTTCAGTTCAAGCCCTTTGAGTTCTTCGAGGGTTGATGGCTTATTTTCAATCGCAAGGTCTGCAACCTGGATAGCAAAGTTCTTGAAATCATCATTTTTGGCAACAAAGTCTGTTTCGCAGTTAAGCATCAGCACCACACCAAAGGTGTGATCGCCATTTGTTTTTGCCACAACATAGCCTTCATTGGCTTCGCGGTCGGCCCTTTTCTCTGCCACTTTCTGCCCTTTTTTGCGCAACCAGTCAATGGCTGCCTGAATGTCACCATCGTTTTCGATCAGGGCTGCCTTGCAATCCATCATCCCGGCACCGGTGATCTGACGTAACTTGTTTATATCTGCTGCTGTAATATTTGCCATTTTATTTTTCTTTTTTGGTTCGATACTCTTCCTGATGTGTTTTTTGGGTAAAGAAGGGAATCACATCCGGTCTTCCCACTAGTTTTCTGATGGCGTTTCATCATCGGAAAGCTGTTCATCAGCAACATCTTCCCCTTCATCTTCAATGATGTCATCCTGGTCATCATCATGATAGGCCTGCACTTCATCATCTCCGCGGTCCCTGTCCATTTTGCGCTCTGCCATGCCCTCTTCGATGGCCTGAACCATCACATCCATAATCAGAGCGATAGACTTTGCGGCATCATCATTGGCCGGAATCGGAAAATCCACACTGTTGGGATCAGCATTGGTATCCACAATGGCGAAAGTGGGGATACTCAGTTTGCGTGCTTCCGCAAGGGCAATATGCTCCTTGATTACATCAACAATGAAAATGGCTGATGGGAGCCTGTTAAGGTCGGAAATGCTGCCAAGGTTCTTCTCCAGTTTGGCACGCTCACGGGTAATCTGAAGCCTTTCACGTTTTGAAATGTTATTCCACGACTTATCAACCATCAGTTTGTCGATGGAGGCCATCTTTCTGACTGCTTTGCGGATGGTAGCGAAGTTGGTGAGCATACCGCCCGGCCAGCGTTCAGTCACATAAGGCATATTTACACGTTTTACCCTCTCGGCAACGATCTCCTTTGCCTGTTTTTTTGTTGCTACGAACAAAACCCGCTTGCCCGACTTGGTGATCTGCTTCATCGCAGATGCAGCCTCGTCAAGTTTGGCCATGGTCTTGTGCAGGTCTATGATATGAATGCCATTGCGCTCCATGAAAATATAGGGAGCCATATTGGGATTCCATTTCCTTCTAAGATGCCCGAAATGTACGCCGGCATCAAGCAGCGCGTCGAATGTTGTTCTGTTTTCCATTGTTTGTTGTTTGTTTACCTTCTTTAAAAATCAATCACTGAGTAGTCCCGGAAAAGGAGTCTCAGTGATTTAGATACTAAACAATATCTGTATTGATATCGGATACTAACGTTTACTGAACTGGAACCGTTTCCTGGCTTTTTTCTGCCCTGGTTTCTTGCGCTCAACCATCCTCGGATCCCTTCTCAGCAATCCTTCCGGCTTCAGTATTGCCCGGTATTCAGGATTGATCTCGGTAAGAGCCTTGGAAATCCCGAGCCTTACGGCCTCTGCCTGACCTTTGAATCCACCTCCGCTTACATTAACTTTAATGTCATATTTCCCGACATTATCCGTCAGCATCAAAGGCTGTTCAACGGTATAGTGGAGTAAGCCCGTGGTGAAATATACTTTGTAATCCTTGTCGTTAACCATGATACTGCCTTCGCCCGGTTTCATGAAAATGCGTGCAACGGCAGTCTTCCTTCTTCCTGATGTATTCGTGATTTCCATCATTTATTTGATTTCATTTATGTTGAACTCTTTTGGCTGCTGCCCCTGCTGGTTGTGCTCAGAACCTGCATATACATAAAGATTGCGGAACAATTCTCTGCCTAACCTGTTCTTCGGTAACATACCCCTGATGGCGTTCTCAAGAACCCGTTCAGGAAACCTGGCAAACATCTCCTCAGGTGTGCGGGTGCGCTGCCCTCCCGGATAGCCGCTGTAACGCACATACTCTTTATCTTCAAGCTTTTTGCCAGTGAAAACCACCTTGTCAGCATTGATCACTATCACATTGTCACCGCAATCAACATGAGGTGTGTAATAGGGCTTGTGCTTACCCCTCAGGACTATGGCAATCTTCGAAGCAAGCCTGCCTACAACCTGGTCTGTCCCATCAATCAGCAGCCACTCTTTCTCTACGGTTTCACGGTTTGCTGATCTCGTTTTGTAACTTAATGTGTTCATCTCGAATTTTGTTTATCACAATATAATCCCATCGTGAATTTGGGGCTGCGAAATTACTAACTATTTTTAACACAACAAAATTTATTCAACCCTTTTGTCAGGATAGTTTTAACACCCTTTTTTTATTTTTCATTACGATCCACTACCTTTGCTCCGGATCAATCCGCAAAATTAAACATATTCATTAACATTGTGCTTTTGGCTGTCTTGTGATGATCTGCTGAAAGCCCAAACCAACACCAATCTCTTATGACGAAAAAACTGTTATCAACCATTCTTGCTCTGTTTCTGCTTTTCAGCAGCTACATGTCCAGAGCTGATGAAGGGATGTGGATCCCCTTGCTGCTGGGGAAAAACTATGCTGAAATGCAACGCCTTGGGCTTAAACTTACCCCGGAAGAGCTTTACTCGATCAACAACAATAGCCTTAAGGATGCCATCGTCCTCCTTGATCGCGGATCTTGCACCGGGGAAATCATTTCTGCCAAAGGATTGCTTTTGACAAATCACCATTGTGCTTATGGGGAAATTCAGGACCACTCAAGCACTGCGGCCAATTATCTTAAAGACGGTTTTTGGGCCTACAAGATGTCAGAAGAGCTCCCAAATCCCAGTAAAACAGCTTCTTTCCTTGTTCGTATTGAAGATGTTTCTGCAGAGGTTCTCAAAGGGGTAACCCCGAAAATGAGCCTGGCAGAACGCGACTCCGTGATCGATGCCAACATCGGTGTGATTGAAAAGGAAAGTATTAAGGATACGCATTACGAATGCGAAGTGAAAGAAATGTTCCAGGGAAGCGAGTTCTATCTTTATGTCTATGAGGTGTTTCTTGATGTCAGGCTGGTAGGGGCTCCCCCTTCATCCATCGGAAAGTTCGGTGGTGATACCGATAACTGGATGTGGCCAAGGCACACCGGTGACTTTACCCTCTTCAGGGTTTATTCCGGACCAGATGGCAAACCTGCCCCTTATGCCAAAGAGAATATTCCGCTCCAGCCGAAACATCATCTCCCGATTTCCCTTAAAGGGGTTCAGGAAAATGACTTTGCAATGATCTGGGGGTTTCCGGGTACTACCGACCGTTACCGCACTTCTCATGGTATTCAGCTTAATATCGATCAGCTTGACATTGCAGGAAGAGACCTCAGAAGGGCAAAGATGGATGCCATGAAGCCATTCATGGATGCCGACCTTGAACTCAATATTATGTATGCTGATAAATATGCCTACCTCGGCAACTTCTGGAAAAAGTCGGGAGAACAGCGCAAAGCGCTTATCGCCCTTGATGTTGTCGGGCAGAAAATGCAGCAGGAAAAGGCCTTCAAAAATTGGGTGAAACAGGATCCGGAAAGAAAGGAGAAATACGGTTCTGTCATCAGTGATATCGCTGACGCATACAAGGAAATTACTGAAAATGAATATGAAAAGGTAAATGCTTATTTCTTTGAAGCTTTCGTTGATCCGCAGATCATCATGAACGCCTTCAGAAGCAGTGCTTTCCTCACGATGGTAAATTCTCAGGGCAAATCACCCAGGGAGGCTGCTGACGCCCTGGCTCAAAGGTCAGCATCACTCTATGCTGCTTTTAACCCTCAAATTGAACAGGCTGTTTTTGCTACAATGATGAAGGAACTGTATAACGGGCTTGCAGACTCCTATAAACCGGCATTTCTTGTAAAAGCCCAAGCCAAATACAAAGGGGACTGGAGCCGGTATGCTGCTGATATGTTTAAGAATTCCATTTTCGCCTCAGAAGAATCCTATAATGCCTTCCTGCGCAAACCCAAGGTGAAGAAATTTCAGAAAGATCCCGCTTATCTTGCAATGGTCGAGCTATTTATTTTATACCAGCAGGTTGGCGCAGCCAGCGAAGCAGCAAACGATAAGCTTCGCAATGCCAACAGGCTTTACATTGAAGGGTTAAGGGAGATGAATCAGGACAAACCTTATTATCCTGATGCAAACTCCTCTATGAGGGTTACATACGGTAAGGTGCTTTCCTATGATCCCAGGGATGCCGTGCATTATAAATACCTCTCTTTCCTTGAAGGTGTTATACAAAAGGAAATTCCCGGCGATGAGGAGTTTGATGTGCACCCGAAGCTGAAGGAACTTTTTAAGACAAAAGACTTTGGCAGGTATGGCATGAATGGCATAATGCCGGTCAACTTCCTTACCGATAACGATATTACCGGTGGAAACTCCGGAAGCCCGGTGATCAATGGCAATGGCGAGATTATCGGAACAGCATTCGATGGTAATTCAGAGGCCATGAGCAGCGACCTCCAGTTTGACCCCAATCTGCAGAGGACGATCGTCTGCGATATCAGGTATGTCCTGTTCATCATTGATAAATTTGCAGGAGCTAAGAACCTTATCGATGAAATGACTATCGTGGAATAGCGATCCACTTCATCACAAAGAAAGAGGGCGTCCCAAAGCAGGTGCCCTCTTTTTTTTGGCTGATACAATCTTACCTATCGGGAGATTAAATGAACTTGTTCCGCCTGCAGGATATCCCTGTTCCCTTTGCTGATGAATGCCACGATATTGCAATTTTCAGGTTTGATATCACTGGTGATGTCAAGTTCTTGGGTATAACTCTTCTGATCAATAATGTCAGGATTGAGTGCAACGCCCCAGGCACCTGGTGTGAGGCTGAAACGGAGAACATGGTTATGGGCATAGTCCAAGATGTAGGGAGTGGTGCCTATGGTATTATCGCCATTCCTCTGGGGCCGGATGATGCTGTCTTCGGTCAGCACGATGGTCAGGTAATATTTTTCACCCTGGACCGGGGATAAAATGTTGGATGAGGCCGTCACAGAGATCTTCCTTGACCCCTGGTCATAAGAGGCATTCAGAAGTATTTCTGCTTCAGGTTCCATATTGATCTGTTCTACTGCAACAGTGGCCCAGTTTGCAGGTGGGATGATCTTACTGCCGCTGCGTTCTTTCCTGTTAATGAGCCCGTTAGGATATCCCGACTTTTCAACTTCAAAGTAATCGCACCAGATATCTCCAACCTCTGTGGTAAAGTTATAGGTTGTTGGAGGGATGAGGATTTTGGCGAGGCTTCCGGCGTGCACGGCAATGAATACAATATTGTCGCCATACGATTCCTGAAGGTTATGTATCTCTTTGCCTGCCTGTGGGCAGTTTGGGCATTGATGCCCTGTATAATCTTCCAGCAGGATTTTGCGTGTGGAATTCAGGATTGAACCTTCCTTCTTATAGGGGGCTTCTACAATATCACATCCTGAAAACAATAGGAATGCTGCTGTTATGGTGATGAGAATCCGGTTCATGGTGGTTGAATTGTTTAATGACATTAAAATTATGATCAGATCAGAATGAAGTTGTCAGTGTCATGGAAAAACCGCTGATGGCGGGCACGAAGCGGCAAACGCCTCCTGTACAGATGATACCATCTTTCTGACGACCGTAACTGGCAACAAGCCTGGTGGCCTTTTTGGTGTAGCCGGCAGATACCATAATATAATGCAGTTTGCGGCTCTCCTCATGGTTGCCGTAATTCCAGCTATCCTGCAAGGATGCGTAAAACCCTTTGTTGGTGTATTCTATAAGACCCATCGCCCAGTTCCCTTCATCCTGTTCTGTTGACAGGTGCTGCCCTTCAAACCTCAATGCCTGTCTTCCCGAAAGCCGCCAGGTAACATCCCCCACAACATGGTTTGAAACCACATCTTCTTCACCGATATGGCCTTCAATTACACCTATGTTGTAATATATCCAGGCATAGAGGAGGGTGATCTTTATAGTCCTGGATAATTTGCGTTGTATTTCCAGTGAGTGATCTTCGAAATATTTATCGCCCAGATTCAGATAATCTGAGGTGTAACCCAGGGTTCCGGCTTGTCCAATCAGCGTCATACTGTCCAAAGGATTCCGGACAATGTCCGTAATGCGGGCAAAATTGAGCTGGATGTCTGTTCCGTACTTCCCACCCAGTTTAGTGTTCTTTTTGATTTTGTAACCCACTGATGCTGTAAATCCCATTTCGCCATTGAGTTGGGTGGCATAGGGGTACATGGCCGGGAGGGAATAGATGTGCTGTTTATTGATGGCAGGCAGGTAGTTGATCGTCAGATCATTGAGCCCGGCATTCCGGTCACTGCGGAAACTCATGTTATCAATCCGTTTACCGCTAAGGGCAAATGAGAATCCCTTAACAGCGTATGAGCCCTGAAAGAAGAGCCCTTCTCCGGGTTTGTAAATCATCCCGTTATCCGCCGATGGATCGTTGATCTTATAGGTATATTCACCAACGAAATTAACATTACCCCTTGCCAGGTTGAGCCTGCCGGAAAATGCAGCGACATTGGCCGGGATTTTATAAATTGGGTGATTGTCTTTCTGATTTTTGGAGACGAAACTGCCACCAATAATCACCATTGTTTTATTTTCTGCCATCCTTTTGCAGAATTCATTCAGGTTAACCTCTCCATCAATACCACTCACAACGCCCCGGTCATCATCCCTGCTCCATGCATCCCAGTAATAACGTTGCACACCGCTGAAAGCCTTCAGATAAACCCCATTGGTGGGTTTGTATTTTATCCTTATTCCATCCATTGCGTTATCAACACCCAAAGCCCAGTCCTGGTAACTTCTGAACACCATTCCATTGCCAAACTGCTCGTAAAAATTACCCACTGTAAAATCCCACTGCTCATCATGAAATCTTATATAGCGGTGAGCCAGTCCCAACCCTTCGTATCGCTGGTCGTATCCTGTCATCGGGGGCATATAGGTCTCAAACCGGAGCCCTGCCTCAAGGTTGTTGCTGCTATAAAGCAGATTGGCATAGGCATTCATGCCGGTACGCTTTCCTGCAAGTGAAGAATCTGTAATGCCGAGCTTTTCATCATTCTGGTAAACCTGAAAATCGGTCTGGAAATTTCCGCTGACACTCCCTCCGGTAATCTGAGCCATCAACCCGGGACTACACAATAATGCAATCAAGACAAAGAGCAGTATCCTGTTCATATAACGAAATATTGATTATGGTTTGAAATCCTTATTTGCACTTCTTGAGTTCTTCGAAAAGAACTTCTTCATCACCTTCCGCATAAGAAGTGTGTTGATAAACGGTTTTCCCTTTGTGCAGGATCAGGGTGTGTGGCGGTTGTGTCACATTCATCAGCTTTTTGAAATCACTGTTTGGATCAAGGTAAACCTCGAATGTCCATCCTTTGGCATTCACCAGGTTTTTGACCGTGTGCGTGGTCCTTGCATCATCAATGGAAATGGCCACCATCCTGAAGTTCACTTCCTCTTTCCAGGTGTCCATCTCCTCATTGATGGCTGCGAGTTCCTTGATGCATGGCTTGCACCACGTGGCCCAGAATGATACGATAACGGGAACAGTATCCTGAAGAATGTCCCTGGAATTGACAATCTTCCCGTCGAGGGTTTTCAGATCTGAAGACGGAATAGTCGATGTTGCTTTGAGTGTGTCTTGCCCCATGGCATGGAATGCACCGAACAGAATGATGAATGCGAGTAGTGTAAGCTGTTTCATGATGTATCCTTTAAATCGAATTAGTTTTGTTGCCTGCAAAGATAGAATTAATTGATATAGCGAACCAAACCAATCATCATGCCTGAAGATGGATAAGATCGACTCTTTTTTCGAAATCAATGAGGTTTGTACAAGCGAATACATTTCATATTGATTAATAATTATCTTTGTCAGGTTGAACCCTAATCCATTTTCATTATGAGAACACGCCTGTTTTTTTCAGCAATGCTGATGATGTTGTTCATGGCTGCTAATGCGCAGTATTACTACATTCCGGCCAACATCAATCCTTCCGGCAACCCCGGTGGCCTCAACACAAATACTGAAGAGCCTTTAGGGAATGGCCTGGCGCCAGGATGGACCAATATAGACCCCCAGGATATCTCTCCGGCTTATTCAGCAGTGCAGAATATCCCGTTTTCATTCCAGTTTAACGGACAGGCGGTAACCCAATACAAAGTTTCCAATACCGGCATTCTTACATTCACCACCACAGCCACCTCAGTTCCGGGATCCAATAACAACATCCTTCCTGATGCGCTGATCCCCGATAAGTCGGTCTGTGTCTGGGGAATTTTCTATACCGGTGGGAACTGCAATGACAGGATTGTAACGAAAACGTTCGGGACTGCTCCTAACCGGCAGCATTGGATTCAGTTCAATACCTACAACCATCCGGGACAGAGTACGCAATGGACCTACATCTATATCAGCATTGTGCTGGAAGAAAGTACCAATAATATCTACGTCGTTGATCAGCGCTGCAACGATAAAGGGCATCAACCCACCCTCACCGTTGGTGTTCAGATCAACGCAACGACAGCGACCATGGTAACGGGGTCGCCGAACCTCGGTTCAGTTGCCGGCACCAGCAAAACCCCGGTGGATAACAAGTATTACACATTCATTCATGGAATTCCACCAACCCGGGATGTGGGTGTGTCCTGGCTTCAGATCGGAAACTTCCTTATCCTGAATACCGCCCCTTTCCAGTTCAAGGGGAAAGTGAAGAATTACACTTCAAATCTGGTCAGCGATTATGATATCAATTACAGCATCGATAATGGGCCACCTGTCAGCTGCCACATGACGGGAGCTGCCTTTGATAT
>JAWOGX010000236.1:0-4915 GCA_046496455.1 Bacteroidales bacterium
GCCAGAAAAGATGAATGGTGTAATCCACACCCAGTCCGATGGCGATGGAGGACAGTAGTGATGTCGCGATGTCGAGTTCAACCCCCAGCCACCCCATCAGTCCGAAGTTGCAGGCCAGTGTAAAGAAGAGGGGTATTGACCCCATTAATCCTGAGCGGAAGGACCTGAAAATGATCCAGAGCAGGATGGCAATAGCTCCCAACGCAAAGATCAGTGACCATATCTGTCCGCGGGCAATAGAGACTGCCATTTCTTTTTCCACCAGGCACAATCCCGATACGATGGTGCTGTGTGGAGAGACGTCTGTAAGCATTTCCACATGTCTGATCACCTTGTTAAACAGCCTGAGGTTATCAGCCCGGAACTGGATATTAAGCAGTGCATGGGAATAATCAAAATCAACCATCTGTTCGAAATCCTCGGGGTCACCGCTCATATTGTACAGTTCAATGTACTGCGCAATGGCTGCCCGGCTGTCTGGTATGGTGTCATACCAGGGGTCACCAGGATCATGGAGCGATTTGCTCATCAGCCTGATCACTGATGCAATGGAGGTGACGCTGCCGATTTCCGGTGATCGTTTCAGCTTCTGCTCGAGGTTATCCATGGCCTGCATCACTTTGGGGTCCATAATATCCCCTTCGAACAGCACCGAGACGAATTTCGTTCCGCCAAAAGCCTTGTCGGCAATGTTGACAGCCTGCCTGATCTGGTGCGATTCGGGGAGCATTTTTTCATTGCTGATACTTACACGGAGCCTGAATATACCTGCAGTGGCAATCAGAAAGACGACAGCGAACACGACAATGACCATGACAGGCTTTCGGGTCGTGAAATTCCCGCACCAACCCAGAATCCTGCTGATCGGGGTGTTGTTCTGACTGTGGGTATCACGGATCCGTTTTCCCGGTTTAAGCCTGGAAAGCACCTCCGGGACAAATGTGAGGCTCAGGATCAGGGCCCAGGCAATCCCGATGGCACAAACGATCCCCATCTGCCGGGCTGGCAGCATGATATGAACCACCAGTCCGAGGATGCCTGCAATGGTTGTGAGTCCGGTAAAGATGATCGGTTTTCGTAATTTGCGCAGGGTGTAGCCGGTGATTTGTGGCATGCTCCATCCCATGCCGGAAGCATTCAGTTCCTGGTACCTGGAGATGATATGCACGCCATAGTTGTTGGCCACCGCAATCATCAGAATGGGGCTTAGCACCGCGATCAGGCTGAGTTCAAATCCCATCACCGGCATCAGGCCAAGAGCAAGCACAGTTGACATCAGCACTACCGACAGTGGGAGAAAAACCCCTTTTATTTCCCTGAATGAAAAATAAAGGAACAGAATCATGACCACAAGCCCGAGTGGCATCAGTATGGCAAGATCCCGTGTGGCATTGCGTTGCACTTCATACCGCAGATAGGGCATCCCTCCAAACATTACCTTCTCCGGGCCGGGATGCTCTTTCAGGAGTTGTTGCAAAAACCCGAACAGTGCTTCATCACTCACCCCCGGGGCCGGATTGACGATCATCAGGCTGTGCCGAAAGTCTTCTGAGATGAATAATTTGTGTGCCAAGGGGTTGTCCCTGATTGTTGAGGCAAGCCATTCTCTTTCTTCATCATTTTCAGGGATCAATGGAACTGCCGGATCCACGAACATGGCTCCCTCCTCGCCACGGATGTGCCTGGTGGTAAACAGAGAGATCACGTCCCGGATCTCATCTGCCTCATCCAGAGCCTCCGTGAGGCTTTTGATCCTCCTGAGAGTAGTCCCGGCCAGAATATCCTCTGCCTCAATCACCAACAGTAAAACCTCACGCTCACCGAAAAGTGAATCTATCCGTTCAATATTTAATTTGGCCGGGGTGTGCTGCGGCAGATACTCATTCAGATCGGGATTGATCCTGGCTTTCAACAATGGAATGACCATCAGGAGGGTAATGATGACCGGGATTATGATATAGAGTGTGGAGCGGTTCACGGGTGCAGATTAAAATGTGGCTTTGAATGATAACCAGGCCCCGTTCATGACAGGCGCGGCCTTGTCGAATAATGACCGATCAGGTCCTGCCATCCTGGAACCGCCTATTCCTGCCTTGAGATGGTCGCTGAAGTTCCAGGTGATTGAGACTCTTTCCATATGTTCTTCGGATGTGATGTTGTAATAGCCGCTCAATTCGGCGGAGAGCCTGTCCCAGGAGAAAGAGCGGATCAGTGAGAGCGTGATGGCGTGATTGGTTTTTTCCTGCTGGTAGAATATTTTCCGGTTGAAAAGGGCAGATTCGTATTCAATGAGGTCCATGGCGTATTTCAGTTGTGCCAGGAGGTCAAGGGGGTTACTGAGAACCGGTTCATCCAGGGGGGTAAAACCGGGGGTGAATTTGCCCACATATTGCAATATGGCAGTGGTGCCCAGCATCACCCTTTCCAATCCGGCCACATAGCTCAGGTCGGGATAGGGGATATGCATATTGTTTTCGTAGCCTGAGGTGAAATTCCAGGCTGCCTCCCCCCTGAAAATGTTCTTCCCGAATGGGGTAGCAATGGCCATTCCGGCAGTTCTGGTGCGGTAATAATCAGGCCGGTACCGGATGTCAGGCTTCGGAAGCAGAATAATGGTGTCCATGGCAAATCCGAATTCCGGATGATACCCTTCAAACCAGGAAACCGCAAGGTCAGCACGACCCAGCATCAGATCCGCTTTGGCAGCCCAGGCGCCGTTTTTGATGGTGACATCAGGGTAAGCAGGTGTCAGAAAACTGGCTTCACTGCCCATGTCGAAGAGTTCGAAGCGATAGACGGAAGGTCGGTAAACAGGAATGGCGATAAGCGTAAGGACGGTGTTCCTGACTGGCCGTATTCTGGCCTGCAACAGGAAGTTGGACATTTTCTGGTCATCCGGTTCACCACTCAGCAGGAAATAGTCCACCGGGGTGACGTGGTTGGTAGGGTTGAATCCATCGGTTTTTCCCCAGGTGATGATCTGGTTTCCGAGCAGGAGGTCCAGGTGAGGAGATACGTATCCTGCATATGCTTCCCGGAGTTCCGGGATGCTGATCCTCTCCCCGAGTGCATAACCTTCACGGTGCCTGAAACTGGCGTTCATCACCATGTTGGAGAAGCGCCAGGAAGTACTGACCCCAACCTCCCCGAACAGCGTTGAATTATTGAAATGATCCGGTGAACCGTATGCAACTCCCCGTGTTGATACCAGGATCAACGGTTTGTGAAGACCCGTCGTTATGGTGTCATAATCTGCCTGAGATTCACCTGTCTGTCCACGTAAGGGTAGAGCAATTGAAATGACAAAAAATAAAAGGATGATGCACTTTTCCATGAAGAAAGCAATTGGGCGGAAGTGCAAGTTTAGTAACAGAAAAAGCCTGAGAGGTACAGATTTTAAAAGGCGAACCGGAACTAGCGGTGCGGATGAAAAAAATGGAAAATCCGGACAGGTAATGCCTGTTTATTGATTCCGGAATTGCATGGGGGTCATGCCAGTGATATCCTTAAACACCGCAAAGAAAGTTGATTTGCTGTTGAAACCGCATTCGTACCCGATCGCTTCCACGGACCATGGCTGGTATTTCTTTGACAGCATTTCTTTTACTGCATTGACACGGTATTCATTCACAAACTGGAAGAAATTCCTGCCGAGATCCTGGTTCAGCACTTCGGTGATGTGATGTTTAGGAATCTTCAGATGTTCTGAAAGCATTTGCATGCTAAGGTCGGGGTTGAGGTAGGGTTTATCCTTTCTGAAGTGTTGAAGTAATTGATCCAGAATCTGTTTTTTCCTGGCGGAAGAGAGACCGCGCCTGTTGACCGGGGGGTCTGCTTCGGGTTGTGATTCGGGGTAAATCCTCATATAGATCATCCTTTGCCTGATTCCGTAAATGCCCAGAATATATGCAGTGGCAAGCATTGCTGAATACTGATACTGGTACTGGATTTCGAAATGTCTGCTGAACAGGATGACGAGAATACCAATCCAAATAGCGAAAAGGCAATAAATATTGTATAACACAATGATGAACATCAGCCAACCCAGTTTTTTTTGCCGGTCAATGGTGGAGAATTCATCTTTAAGTTTAATCCGGTGTCGGTGCACCATGCCAATACTGAAAGCATTGTAAATAAAACACGATGTCAGTGAGGCAATGATGAAGGCGTACCTGAACCATAGAGTGCTGTCGGTATCGAAGAAGTTTTTAAGGGTATAGGGTTCCTGAAGGATGTAGGCAGCGATTTCAAAACAGAAGAAAGGGAGGAGGTGGAGGAGGTGAATCCACCGGAGGTTGAACCCGGGATTGGTCAGTGATCTGATGTAAAGGAAAAATGCGGGGTTGAAAAGGAGAAAAGCACTGGAAAGGAGCGGGGCGCCAAAGGCATCATAATCGATGCCGGTGGTGAGGAATTCAATGGCCAGCAACGACAGCCAGCCTGTAAGGATTTTATCGGCAACGCTCCGGTCGGTTTTGGTCAGCATCAGCACCGCCGCAAACAGCGACTGCGAGAAACCCACCCAGGCGATAATCTGCATCATGGAGTTAAGAGTTTAGAGGAGTCGAGAGTCGAGAGTCGACAGTTATTACCAATTACTCATTTCTAATTTCTAATTTCTAATTAAATTAATTTCCTGGTTGTTCAATGGTTCCATCGGGATATTTGGCAAACCGACCGGATCCCCTGGGGTGGACGTGGTCATCTTGTTCCCAGGGCCAGCCACCGAATTGCGTAGCCCGGTAGTCGGCGATGGCCTGGTGGATCTCTTGCTGTGTATTCATGACGAAGGGGCCGTATTGTGCAACGGGTTCATTGATAGGTTTGCCCTGGAGCACCAGCATTCTGGCGGGTTGGTTCCCGTTAGTGATCACCACTTCCTGGTTGGCAAACATTTCAACAGCATGCATTTGCT
>JAWOGX010000258.1:0-2838 GCA_046496455.1 Bacteroidales bacterium
AAGGTGGACCCCGGTTCGGTGGATTCGCCTATGGCGTAGTTCTGGATCTCATGATAAAAGCCCTGTTCATCACGGCCCAGGTTAACCATAGCTTTCACATTGCCGGTTTTAACTTCCATCAGAATGGCGGTGCCATATTGAGCTCCCTGGGTGATGAGTTGGTGAAGTAAGGCCTTGTGTGCCACGTCCTGCAGGTTGACATCAAGGGTGGTGATCAGGTCATGGCCGTCTTTGGGTTCTATTTCATTCCACTCGTTCATGGGCATCCAGACATCACCTGAAAGGCGCTGCATCAGGCGGACTCCCTGAACGCCCCCAAGCTGATCGTTATAGGCTCCTTCAATTCCTACCACGTTACCGTTTACATCTTTGGATGTGTATCCAATCAGGCGTCCGGCCAGTCCCTGATGCGGCCTGACCCGCCGGCTCTCCTGCATGTATACCAGTCCGCCCTTATATCTGCCCAGGCGGAATATCGGAAAGGTTTTCAGTTTTTTAAGCTGGATATAGTTCACCCCGCTTTTCACCAGGTGGTATCTTTTGCCCTGTCTGCGGGCATCAATCAGGCTGCGTTTGTAGGCTTCTTTTGACTTGTCTCCGAAAAGTCTCGAGAGGCCAAGAGCCAGGGAGTCAACACCCCGGTAAAATGTGCGGTCGGAAAGGTTTTCACATTTGGCGTCAAAGCGCACTTCGTAATAAGGAACCGAGCTTGCAAGCATTCTTCCGTCGGCAGCATAAATGCTTCCGCGGTCAGCGGGAATGTTCATTGTTTTCAATACGAAGTCGCCTGCCTTCGACATCCATTTTTCCTTTTCAAAAACCTGCAGATAGATGATCCGTCCGGTAATGAGCAGGCCAAACAGTAAAAAGATCATGTAAACTACTGCCACCCTCCACAATATGTCTCTTTTAACCGACATGCTCATCTATCTTTTTATTTTTTTGGGTGGATCCATAGATTCTTTGAGTCCGAGGCCTTTTGACTCTACCAGGGCTGCAACTTCCGACGGCCGGCTGATGTTCATCAGCTCGGATGTAATGGTGATTTGTTCTGAACGCAGGTTGCCCACCTCAATTTTCAGATCGTTTATTTGCCTGACCATGCGTTCGGCATGAAAGCGATTGCCAATATAGATGACACCCAGGAATGTCAGAAAAAGAAGATATGGCAATTGTTTGAGCACGTTTTCCCGAACCAGGAACGTGCCGTCGATGAGTTCTTTTACGCGAACTTTATTGCCGCTTTTTGCAGGTTCGGCAGCAACCTTCTTGCTTTTGCCCGGTTGCTGTTTTGCAGTTCCCGGCCCCGGGGTTTCCATTTCGCGATCTGTGATGCCGGATCCGCCCGAAAGGTTTCCGGTATCTTTGCCCATCTCTTCAAAGTCAATATGTCGGTTTTCCTGGTACATCTTATCGTTTCTCTGCAATGCGTAACCGGGCACTGCGTGCCCTGGGATTAATCCTGATCTCTTCTTCCACTGCTGAAATGGGTTTGCGCGTGATGATGCGGAAAGGCTCAAAGCTGTTTCCGTATAGGTCTTTTGCCGGTTGCTCCCGTGTATTTCCCCATCTCATGTAATTCTTCACCAACCGGTCTTCAAGTGAATGGTAACTGATGATTACCATCCTGCCCCCCTTTTTCAGCATTCCGGAGGCCGATTTCAGCAGCTCTTCCAGGCTTTCAAGTTCCTGGTTTACTTCTATGCGGATGGCCTGGAAAACCTTTGACAGGTACTGGTTTTCAGTTTGCCTGGGTATCTGCGACTCAATGCACGAGATCAACTGTGCGGTTGTGGTGATTTTCTGTTTCCGGCGTTCCTGGATGATTGCCGATGTCAGTCGATGCGCATGCTGCAGTTCTCCATAGTCGCGGAACATTCCGGTGAGTTTGTCGGAATCATATTCATTGATGACGGTTTCAGCCGTCAAACCTGATTTTCTGTTCATTCTCATGTCCAGTTCCGCATTGGTCCGGTAGGTAAATCCCCTTTCGGGTGTATCGAAGTGGTGTGATGAAACCCCCAGGTCGGCAAGTAATCCGTCAATAGCCTCGATTCCGTAATACCTCAGGTAATTTTTCAGATACCTGAAATTACCCTGTATGAAAAAGAACCTGTTGTCATTGGGGAGGTTGGCCATAGCGGCCTCGTCCTGATCAAAGGCATAGAGTTTGCCCGGCCCCATTTTATTAAGAATTTCAACAGAATGTCCTCCGCCTCCGAAGGTTGCGTCTACGTATACCCCTCCGGCGTTTATGCTGAGCCCTTCAACACTCTCCTTCAGGAGAACCGGTATGTGGTAGGTACTCATTCACCACTGGTATTTTTTGGAGCACCACCATCATTGTTCAGGTTCCCCATGATCTTCTCTGCGAGGAATGCAATATTTTCACCGCCGCCTTCAATGTTTTCATATTCGGCCTTGGTCCAAATTTCAATAACTCCCAGATTGCCGGCCAAAACTATTTCCTTTTCAGCTCCTATTTCATCAAGCAATCTTTTGGGCAACAACAACCGGTTGTTTGCATCAAGCACTACCTCAGCAGTGCCTTTAAAAAAACCTCTGAGGAATTGCTTGTGTTCTCTGTTATATGAACTGGTATTCTGCCTGAGTAATTCGTTTTGCTGTTCCCATTCCACCATGGGATATAAAACCAGGCAAGGATCAAAAATGTCCTTTTTCAGCACAAATCTCTCCTGCATGCACAGGGCCATCTGCTTGATAAAAGCAGCCGGCAAAAGCACCCGGCCCTTGTCGTCCAGCTTGCAGGTGAAATCACCCGTGAATGTTATCTGAACTGGTTTTTCCATTTGGAAGGTAAAAATAATACTTTTATTC